>JBILAB010000123.1:0-5615 GCA_044354455.1 Crocinitomicaceae bacterium
AGATTATCATTAATAAAAATAGAGATTTAAATTTTCATACAGACATTCACGAGCTTGTAGGAGGAATTGAGTTTCATTATTTACCATTCCAATTAGGACATAAGCGTTATCCGGGTACGGCCTATATTTTAGCGCAATTCGGTGCTTTTTATATGAATCCCAAAACAAACTACAATGGCCAAGAAATTACACTTAAGCCGCTTGGTACAGAAGGGCAAATTGGAAGAGAAAGGTATTCTAATATACAAATTTGCATACCGCTTGGTTTGGGCGCAAAATTTTCTTTGGGTAAATCTGCGGCATTTAGTTTTGATGTGGCTATTCGCAAAACATTCACAGATTATATAGATGATGTTGGTTCAACTTATTATCCTAACACAAATCTTATACCCTCTTTAAATGGCACGCTTGCAGGTTCAATATCAAATCAAAGTATAAATGGAACGCGCTATGGTATTAGGGGGAATTCAAAAACACGTGATTGGTATGTATATGCTGGAGCAATGCTTACTTTTCGATTAGGGAAGGAAAATGTATGCTGGGACTGGAAAAAATAGTGCTTTACTCCTTATGTCTTAAAATAAATAGGCCTAAAATTTATCAGCTTCAGATAAAAAAACTTCAATTAGAGATGCTCCTACTTTTCCGTTTGAAACATGTTTATCGTGCATTCTAAATCCTTTTCTTGATTGTAATAAAAATTGAATTTCACTCTTTAATTTTCCTTCCCCAGCTCCATGGATAACCACAAATTTACTCTGTCTTTCAGTTAACATTTTATTTGTAAACTTCTTAAAGGTATCCAATTGAAATAAAAATTTTTCGTGTGAGCTTAGCTTAGAACTATTTTCTAACAATACCTCAATATGTAAATCGATTTCTGGAATAGTTGAGGGTATTTTTAACGTTGGTTTTTTTAGTATTCTATCCTCAGCTTTTAAATATGTATCAGTAACTTGAAATACTTTATAGATTAGAATAAATCGGTAATCAACGATGCGTTCAAATCCATTCTCATCTTGAATTAGAGCTCTATTATTTTTATCATTTAAAAATATGAAAAATCCACTTTCGTTCAGAATACTAACTTTGTCACCAGGTTTAAATATCATCTTATTTAATTAAAACGGATGGCTTTTGTCGGGCTTATGCTAGTTACAACATAACTCGGGAGAATTAAGGATACAATGCAAACACAAAAAGTAATGACATTAATCAATAACCAATTTAATATTGTTAATTCAATTGGAACCTTGTCAATGTAATAAATAGTAGGATCTAAGGAAATTAAACCAAACGTATTCTGAATCCAACATAAACTTAATCCAATTACATTTCCATAGAACAATCCTTTCACAATTAGGTAAGCAGCTTGATATAAAAATATTTTACGAATACTCCAATTTTTTGCGCCCATTGCCTTTAGAATTCCGATAAGGTTTGTACGAACTACGATAATCACCAACATTGCAGATCCTACATTAATAATTCCAATTATAAGCATCAGAATAATAATGATAAGAACATTGATATCTAGGAAGCTTAACCAAGCAAATAAATCAGTTTCATTATCCTCTACACTACTAACTTGCAGTAGCTGCCCATTTTTGTCAGGTCTCATTTCAATCATTTCTTTTAACTTTTGTTTTACCTGCTCTATATTTTCCCATCCCTCAATTTTAATTTCATATCCAGCAATATAGTTTTCATAATTGCCTTTTCCAGGAATTGATTTAACAAGTATTCTCCCTTGTTTTGATGCTAAGCTGTATTTGTTATCGTTAACTTCATTAATTTTAATAGTCCCATCTTTGTTTTTTAATAGATCAATACATAAAAGAGGATTTTCTACATTTATTATCAAAAAACTAGTATCTATTGGAATTGATTTATTGGTTTTGTAATTAATATCATGTAAAATCAAACGAATTGTAGTATCTCTCAATTGTTTTAAGTAAAAACCGGAATAAATATCAGGCCCATTTCCCCAATCGAATAAAAGATTTGTTGCATTACTGCTTACTTTTGCTCTGCAAACTATTGAATTCAAATTATGTAATGAGTCGTCTATTTGAATTGATGATGCAATGTTATATTCATTTAGTTTTTGTATTTCTCTTAAATCACAAAAAACAATTTTTTTGTCGTAATCTTCTAATCCTGTTTTAAAAATACCTACAATTTTATAGCGTCGAGCTATCGGTTGCTCCTTCATGAAAAAGCACCTTATTTCATCTAAAAGTTTAAAGTTTAGAAGGGTGCAAATTTTTTCTGATACAATTATTTCGGTTGATAAAGTTGCTTGATTGTATTTTGGCAAGCGTCCGAGAATCAAGTTTTTTTTAATGAAATCCCAGTTATAACTTTCAGAAACTCCTTTCATTAGGACACCTAAAATTTCCTGTCTTTGAATTAGCGAGTCCTTACCATTTATTAGTTTTAAAGTATCTATAAACTTTATCGATTGCAACAATCCAGGCTTATAGGATATCGGGCTTACTTCTGAAACACAAGCTATTTTTTTTATCTCAGTTATGAGTTGATTGTTTCGCTGTATTGGATCACATTCAAAAATACTATTAGAACCAGCTTTTGAGATAAATAGTGGAGCATTAAAACCGGTAATCTTTTTTCTGATTTCATTTTGAAAACCAGTTACAATTGCAATAGTAATTAAGTTAACAACAATTGCTAGTGCAATACTTATGACAGATATACGCACAATTGGTTTAGAAACTTTTTTATCTTGCGTCTTATTTTTGACGATACGATTAGATATGAAAAATTCGAAAGACACAACTATTTTGTTTTTCTTTCAAAAATACGGAAAGGTTCTTTGTCTTGAAACTATTTTAGTGTTTTTACTTATTTCTTGTTCTCAAAAAGTAAAAGGAGAATCCTCAATTTCAGGTACAATTATTATTAGAGAAGATTCTTTGCGCATCGATAATGCAAAAAGTTATTTGTTTCAAAGTGATAAAAAACCTCTGTTGGGTATTGATCGTCTTCATTTATTTGTAGATTCTTTAAAAGGTAAGAGAATTGCAGTTGTTGGAAATCAAACTTCTGTTGTGAAAGGAGTTCATTTGGTAGATACGCTTCTTGCTTTAAATTTAAATGTTGTAAAAGTTTTCTCTCCAGAACATGGATTTAGAGGAGAAATTGATGCTGGGGAAAAGATAGATCATTCTATTGATGAAAAAACATGCCTTCCGTTGTATTCACTTTATGGGAATAATAAGAAGCCTTCCGCTGGTCAGCTAGAAGATGTTGACATTGTGATATATGATATTCAAGATGTAGGAGTTCGTTTTTATACATTTATTTCTACTCTCCATTACGTAATGCAAGCATGTGCAGAAAACAAAAAGCAGTTATTAGTTTTAGATAGGCCAAATCCAAACGGACATTATGTTGACGGACCAGTTTTAGACCTTGCCTACAAATCTTTTGTAGGAATGCATCCAGTGCCTATTGTTTATGGGATGACAATTGGAGAATACGCTATGATGGTCAATGGAGAAGGATGGTTGGGACCATCATCTTCATGTAATCTTTGGATAATACCCTGTAAAAACTACACTCATAAAACTAAATATAGCTTAACAGTTGCGCCTTCTCCAAATTTAAAATCGGATGATGCTATTTCTCTTTATCCAAGTCTCTGTTTTTTTGAAGCAACAACTGTCAGTGTTGGAAGAGGAACAGACAAGCCATTTGAGGTTTTTGGGCACCCAAAATTTCCTCTTGGGAATTTTTCTTTTAAACCAGTCCCTCAATTAGGAGCTAAAAATCCCTTGTATGTAAATAGAATTTGTAACGGTTTTGATTTGGCTAAAAAACCTCTAAAAAGAACGTATGAAATTAATTTAAATTATTTAATTCGTGCACGTGATTTGTTAGGTGATTCTATTGTTTTGATTGATCAAAATAGTTTTTTTAATTGTTTAGCAGGAACAGCTAGTTTAAAAGAACAGTTAGCTAAAGGCTGGTCAGCAAGAGAAATACGCGAATCTTGGAAGCCAGGATTGGATAAATTTTTAGATATCCGTAAGAAATATTTATTGTATAATTAGCTTAGAGCAAGTAAAAATTAAATATTTTTCCCGCTTTGAATTACAGTTTCTTTCATTGTCTGTGCGTAAGCATCTAATTTTTCTTGTATTGATTTATCGAAGCTTCCAATGATTCTAGCTGCAAGTATTCCAGCGTTTTTTGCGGCATTTAAAGCAACTGTTGCAACAGGAATCCCATTTGGCATTTGAAGAATACTTAAAATTGAATCCCAGCCATCTATTGAATTGGAAGATTTGATTGGGACACCAATTACAGGAAGAGAAGTCATAGATGCTGTCATGCCTGGAAGATGAGCAGCGCCTCCAGCTCCTGCTATAATTACTTTTAAACCTCTTGATGCAGCACTTTGAGCATACTCAATCATCAACTCAGGTGTTCGATGTGCAGAAACAATTTTTAATTCGCAAGAAATGCCAATTTCATCTAAAAATTCTTTTGCCTCTTTCATGACAGGTAAATCTGACTTGCTGCCCATAATTATCCCTACTTGAATCATTTTTCTACTTTTTTAGTTGTCGGTTTAAGCTCTTCTTTTATTACTTCTTTCTTTTCTGCTATTATTTTTTCAGTATTTATACTTTCAGAAGAATAATGTATTGTATTTTCTATTTCTGAATAAACTTGATCCATTGGACGCAGTAATTCTTCTTTCTTTTCTTTTATCAAGTTACTTATTTTTAAATCTTCTTTTATATCAAAACCAGATTTTTTAATCTCATTTTGTAATTCAGCAGAGGCATTTTTAATTTGATAAAGTGTTTTTCCGAGTGTTTTGGCTATTCCTGGAATGCTTTTAGATCCAAAAAAAATAAGAACAACTAAAATAATGACGATTATTTCAGAACCAGCTACATCATTTAAAAAGAGTGGCGATAACATTTTAGCAGTAAAATTACACTTTATTTATGAAAGAAATCAATTAGAAAGCGTTGTATTTAATTGTCACCTCCCTCAGTTCCTGGCATTTTATTTTTATTTGATATTTCTAATTTACCAAATTTGTAACTTAAGGTCAAATAGATTCTTCTTGTAAGCCATTTAAATTCAGAACTTTGATAAATCCCAGCTCTTGTAAGTTCCATATTAAAACCTTGTTGGTTGAATATATCAGAAACTCGAGTTCCAACTGACCATTTTCCATCCATCAATTTCTTTTCAAATGCTATATCAAATGGACCAGTGCGTTGAGCAGTTCCTTGAATAGTGATTCTTGGTCCATTGTAGGCATAGCTTAGCTGAATACTGGCAGTTTTTTTCCAAAAATCAATTGTACTATTAACTTTGAAGTTATGATTGTATCCTTCTCGATTTGGTAAATCTGCTAGATTTGAAATATACCAAATATAGTTTCCATTGTAAGAAAAAGTAGTCCGCCACCATAAAAATGGTTTATAGTTTATGGTAAATTCTGTTCCTAAACTATTTGTTTCACTAATGTTTTTGTAAGTTACTGCACTCGTGCTATCTGGGTAAAATTCTTTCACACGAGAAATTACTGCTGTATTATTTCTATAGAATGTACTTGCAGAAAAACTTAG
>JBILAB010000124.1:0-5565 GCA_044354455.1 Crocinitomicaceae bacterium
AAGGAGCTAATAGTTATGACTGCAATTATAGAACTTCCCAAAAACCAAAACTTAAAAGGTTTGATGGGTGCAATCGGATGATTTAATTTTTTATTCAATGAATTCCATGCATTGTTATCGTAAGGCATTTCATGCTCTTCGAGTGCGCTTTTAATTAATTCATCAATATTCTTATTCATCATGATTCGATGTATTTGAATTTTTCAGTTAATATGAGTTGCAAATTCATTTTTGCTTTTGCCAAATTGGATTTTGATGTTCCTTCATTAATCCCTAGCATTTCTGCAATTTCTCTGTGTGAGAAATCTTCTAAAACGAATAGATTAAAGACAGTTCTGTAGGCTGGAGACAATTTTGAGATTGCTTCAAGCGCTACTTCTGCTTTTAAAGTTTTTAATTCGAGCACTTCTTTTTCTACCATTTCGTCTACTGCTTCTTGTTTAAAATCAGTATCTTGATCACTTAAAAATGGATCTTTTTTTGATTTTCGTATTGAATCAATTGCTGTATTTACAATAATTCTTCTCACCCAACCTTCAAAAGAACCGCTAAAATCAAAAACTCCCAATTTGTCAAAGACCTTTATGAATCCATCTTGAAGAACATCTTGAGCAGCATCTTTATCGTTAATATAGCGATAGCAAACTACTAACATTTTACCATAAAGTTGTTTAAACAGTGCCTCTTGCGATTTACGTTCTCCGCGGACACAGCCTTCGACAATTAATTTTAAATGTTCTTTATTCTCCAATTTTTCAACATTTTAAAAACGCATCAATTCTATAATGGTTGCCTCTAAATTAAGTGATTTATATTTTATGTCAATAAAAAAACAAATTTTACTTAAATTCACTAAATTCGCAGTCAGAATAAAGTAATTTTCAATCTAAAATATAAAAATGAAAGTAACAGTAGTAGGAGCCGGTAATGTTGGCGCAACTTGCGCAGATGTTCTAGCACAAAGAGAAATTGCCAATGAAATTGTTTTATTGGATATCAAAGAAGGTTTTGCAGAGGGTAAAGCTCTTGATATTTGGCAAACATCACCCATAAATTTGTATGATTCAAGAACAGTAGGTTCGACAAATGATTATGAAAAAACAAAAGATTCAGATGTTGTGGTTATCACTTCTGGTCTACCCCGCAAACCTGGAATGTCACGTGACGATCTTATAGCGACAAATGCAGGCATCGTAAAGTCAGTTACTGAAAGTATTGTAAAATATTCTCCAAATGCAATTATAATTATTGTTTCTAATCCTTTGGATGTGATGACCTATTGCGCTTATTTACACGCAAAAACAGATTCTAGAAAAGTATTTGGGATGGCAGGTGTATTAGACACAGCACGTTATAGAGCTTTTTTAGCAGAAGAATTAAATGTTTCTCCAAAAGATATTCAGGCTGTATTGATGGGAGGACATGGAGACACAATGGTTCCATTACCGCGATATACAACCGTTGGTGGAATTCCGGTAACTGAATTAATTGAAGAAAGTAAATTGAATGAAATTATCGAACGCGCTAAGTTTGGGGGAGGCGAGATGGTTAAATTATTAGGAACATCTGCTTGGTATGCTCCGGGAGCAGCAGCTGCACAAATGGTTGAAGCAGTAGTACGCGATCAAAAAAGAATATTTCCAGTTTGCGCTTGGTTGCAAGGTGAATATGGAATGAAAGACATTTATCTTGGTGTTCCAGTTATTCTTGGAAAGAACGGTATCGAAAAAATTATAGAATTGAAATTAAATGCTGCAGAAAAAGCCTTGTTGGCAGAGTCAGCTGAAGCAGTTAAAGGTGTTATGGATGTTTTGGATACAATGAATGCAAATGCATAAGAATTTGCTGTTTTATTAAATTAAGAAGGCGAGTTGAACTCGCCTTTTTTATGATTAAAATCAGGAATTATTACTTCCCAATTGATTCTTAATATCTGTAGTGCTCTGCTTTAAATGGTCCTTCAACAGCAACTCCAATATAATCAGCTTGGTCGCT
Organism: Crocinitomicaceae bacterium; assembly: GCA_044354455.1. Lineage (GTDB taxonomy): Bacteria > Bacteroidota > Bacteroidia > Flavobacteriales_D > Crocinitomicaceae > UBA952. Next base: position 1,996 of record JBILAB010000124.1, read on the forward strand.
TGAAAGTGTTTCCAATTCTACACCAATTTTTGCAAGGTGCAAACGTGCTACTTTTTCATCTAAATATTTAGGAAGCATGTACACATCATTTTTGTAATTAGCAGAATTTTGCCATAATTCTATTTGTGCCAATGTCTGGTTTGTGAATGAATTAGACATCACAAAAGAGGGATGTCCTGTAGCACAACCTAAGTTTACTAAACGACCTTCTGCTAAAACAATAATGTCTTTTCCGTTGATGTTATACAAGTCAACTTGTGGTTTAATTTCATTCTTTGTATGTCCGTGATTTCCATTTAACCAAGCCATATCAATTTCATTGTCGAAATGCCCTATGTTGCAAACGATTGCCTTATCTTTCATTTTTTCAAAATGCCTTCCAACCACGATATTTTTATTTCCTGTAGTTGTAACAATGATATCTCCTAAATGAACTACAGTGTCCAATCTTTTTACTTCAAAACCATCCATTGCAGCTTGAAGTGCACAAATTGGATCAATTTCAGTAACAATTACTCGAGCTCCGGCACCTTTTAAAGAAGCAGCTGAACCTTTTCCAACATCTCCGTAGCCACAAACAACAGACACTTTTCCTGCCATCATTGTATCTGTTGCTCTACGAATTGAATCTACTAAAGATTCTTTACAGCCATATTTATTATCGAACTTTGATTTCGTAACAGAATCATTTACGTTTATCGCAGGCATTACGAGCGTACCATTTTTAACACGTTCGTATAAACGGTGAACACCAGTTGTTGTTTCTTCAGAAAGTCCTTTTATTCCTGCAGTTAATTCTGGAAAGCGGTCAAAAACCATATTTGTTAGATCTCCACCATCATCTAAAATCATGTTCAACGGTTGATTATCCTTAAAAGCAAAAATTGTTTGCTCTATGCACCAATCAAATTCTTCTTCTCCCATTCCTTTCCAAGCAAAAACAGGAATTCCAGCAGCAGCAATTGCAGCAGCGGCATGATCTTGCGTGGAGAAAATATTACAAGATGACCATGAAACTTCTGCTCCAAGATCAATTAAAGTTTCAATTAAAACGGCTGTTTGAATGGTCATGTGTAAGCAACCTGCAATACGAGCTCCAGCTAAGGGCTTAGAAGCTCCATATTCCTCACGTAAGGCCATTAAGCCGGGCATTTCTGCCTCTGCCAATCTGATTTCTTTTCTTCCCCAAGCAGAAAGACTTATGTCTTTTACCTTGTGTGCTAATTTCTCTGATGTGTTGCTCATTTATTTTTTGATTTTATAGAGTGCAAATTTAAGACAATTTTTAATTAAATCCGTTCTTTAATTAGCTGAACTAAGCCATTTATAAAAAGTGAGTGCGTATTTGAACTTGGAACTAGTTGAACTTTTTTGCCTCCATGTTTTTCAAAAATTTCTTGGTATTCTGTACCAATTTCGATGATTGTTTCTAGGCAATCTGAAACAAAAGCAGGACTAAAAACCAATAGATTCTTCGCGCCTTTTTTACCCCATTCTTCTACTACTTTATCAGAAAATGGAGTCAGCCACTTTTTGTCCAAGCGTGATTGAAAACAAACGGTGTAGTGCGATTCGTGAATACCAAGTTTTGCAGCAATGAGTCGCGTAGTTGCAAAGGAAGTTGCTTTGTAGCAAAATTTATTTTTTTCGTTTACTTCAGTTTCACAGGGTTGATCACCACACAAATCTTTCCCTTCGTATACTTTATCAACTTGTCTTTCTGGGAGACCATGATAGGAGAATAGTATATGGTCAAAACTTGCTAAATTAAATTCTTTAGCCCGTTCAACGATTGAATCAATGTATCCTTCGTTGTCCCAAAACTGGTTTATAATTTTAATTTCTGGAATTACCCACCATTTTCTAATAATTTGCATTGCTTTTTCAATTGCAGAGCCGGAAGATGCACTAGCATACTGTGGAAAAAGAGGAAGAATTATCAATTGGTCGTAATTTGCTAAGCGCATTTTTTCTAGTACTGATTCCATTGAAGGATTTTTATAGCGCATAGCCATTTCTATTGTGATATTTTCACCCTTAAATGCTTCTTGTACTTTTTCCTGAACTGCAAGAGAGTTTTCTAAAAGAGGAGAAACACCTTTTCCATGCTCCCACAATTCTTTATAGATTTTTGCTGATTTTGGAGCTCGAAAAGGAACAATAATACCATTCACTAATATTTTTCTAAGGAGCCAGGGAATATCGATTACTCTTCTATCGTTTAAGAATTCCGATAAATAGCTACGCACATCTCTTGTGCTTGGACTATCCGGTGTTCCTAATTGTAAGAGTAAAACTCCTGTTTTTTTCATTTTAAAATTATTTTATCCTATTTTAGAACAAGTTTGTTTGTTGAAAGTTCAAAGGTAATCACATTCTCGAACAATTTATTCTCCTAACTTTGCTACATGGTTGATTTTTCAAATTTATTATCAATAAAATCAGATGCAGATTTCGAGAGAATTGCCTTGGAGGTCTTTCATTATCAACTAAAAAATTGCAGTGTTTATAGAGATTATGTCCACCTATTAAATCGTCAAAATCTAAAGTCTATAGAAGAAATCCCATTTTTACCGATTGAATTCTTTAAAAACAATGAAATTTATTGCGATCAAAAAAGCGATAACGATATTTTGTTTTTAAGCAGTGGAACTGGTAATAGTATTCGAAGCAAACACATTGTTCGCGATATTAAGTTGTACGAATCCTCTTTTAGAACCTCATATCTAAAATTTTTCGGTGCTATTTCTGATCACGTTATTTTAGCTTTATTACCAAATTACCAAGAGCAGGGGAATTCAAGTTTGGTATACATGGTAGATACTTTGATAAGGGATTCAGGAAATATCTTATCTGGTTTTTTGTTAAATGAACCTGAGGAAATCGAAATCCGCTATAAAAAAGCATGCGCTTCAGGTAAAAAAGTTGTGATTTTTGGTGTTTCATATGCCTTATTAGATTTAGCAGAAAAAAATATAAATTTGAGTGAAGCAGTCATAATTGAAACCGGTGGAATGAAAGGGCGCAGAAAAGAAATATCAAAAAAATCACTTCATCTTGAATTGATGAAAGGTTTAAATGTTCCTTTTGTTTCCTCAGAATATGGTATGACAGAATTGCTTTCTCAGGCTTATAGTTTCGAGGATGGTATTTTTTCATGTCCTCCATGGATGAAAGTTCTTTTTAGAGAAGTACATGATCCTTTAACTTTAATTAAAGGAAGTGGGAAAGGTGCAATTAATGTTATTGATTTAGCAAATATTCACAGTTGTAGTTTTATTGCTACACAAGATTTAGGAAGAAATGTGCCTGGCGGATTTATTTTGGAAGGCAGAATGGAACAATCAGATTTGCGTGGCTGTAATTTAATGGTAGATTAGTTAGTACTAATAATTGAAAAGTATAAGTTTTAAAAATCATTTATATCTTTGATAAAATAATTCACATGACTCCACAGACAATTTTTATGCTCGTTTCAATTGGGCTTTTTGCAGGATTGCTAAGCGGCTTTGTTGGAGTGGGTGGCGGGATCATCATTGTTCCTGCACTTGTTTTTCTTTTGGGATTAAC
>JBILAB010000125.1:0-5538 GCA_044354455.1 Crocinitomicaceae bacterium
CGGATTTTCTCGTAGAGCACCATCCCGGTTGCAACTCCAACATTTAAAGAAGAAATAGTTCCTTTCATTGGAATTCGTGCACGTATATCTGACATGTTAATTAAATCTTGGGTGATCCCATTTTCTTCAGAACCAAATATAATTGCAACGGAACCTCGTAAATTAACCTCATATAGTGGCGCTGCAGTTTTTTCGGTACAAGCTACAATTCTCAATCCACTTTGCTGTAAATAAAAAATTGAATCCTTTAAATTATCAGATTTACAAACTGGAATTCGATTCAGCGCTCCGGCAGAAGCTTTCATTGCATCTGATGAAACAAGCGCAGAACCTTTTGAAGGAATAAGAATTGCGTCAACACCTTCACACTCGGCTGTTCGAGCGATTGCACCAAAATTACGAACATCAGTGATGCGATCTAAAACTAAAATAAACGGTTTTTTTTCTGCTGCTAGCAAGCCATCAACAAGTGTTTCGATATTTTGATATTCAATTGGGGTTACAAATGCTACAACACCTTGATGATTTCCTTGCGTTAACGAATTTATTTTTTCTACAGGAACAAATTGAAGTTGAAAGTCTTTACCAGCCAATGCCTCTTTTAAATCGCGGAAAACATCTTTACTAATTCCTTTTTGAATTAAGATTTTATTTAACTCGCGATCAGCATTAATAGCTTCTAAAACTGGATGTAAACCATAAATTAAATCACTGCGTTCTTTCCTTTTGTATGTTTCCTTTCTTTCCATTTTTAAAAATTAAATTCAATTTGTACTGAGTCCTCAATAGTTTTAGCAACAGGACAAGTTTTCCCTGCAATAATTACTTTTTCAAGCGTAGAGGAATCCCAGTTATTTCCTGTAAAATCCATATGAACAATGATTTTTTCAACTTTTCGAGGATTTACGCCCATTATTTTTTCAATCTCTGCGGTGCAGGAATCAAAATTAATTCCATGATTTTTACAATAAATACCAATAATTGTCATCATACAAGAAGCCAAACTAGTTGCCAACAAATCTGTTGGAGAAAAAGCTTCGCCCTTCCCCTGATTGTCAAGAGGTGCATCCGTAATAATTTTTGTGCCTGATTGAATGTGTGTACATTCAGTTCTTAAATCTCCTAAATAAACAACTTTTGATGTCATATTCTACTATTTTACAAAGTTAAGGCTAAACTATCGTAATACCACGAATAAAATTACTAGAGTGATAAAAAACAAAAAAGACTGCCCAAAAAATGAACAGTCTTTCTATATAGTGTCGCTTCTCCCTATCCGATAAATCGGGAAGAAAGAAACGGAAAAGAGCCCGAAAGCTCTTGTAAATACTACATCATTCCGGGCATTCCTCCACCCATTCCTGCCATTGCAGCTGCTGAATTTGTGTCTTCAGGTTCATCTGCAATTACGCATTCTGTTGTTAAAAGCATCGATGCAATTGATGCTGCATTTTCAATAGCTATACGCGTTACTTTTGTTGGATCAATAACCCCTGCTTTATATAAATTCTCAAACTTATCTGTTCTAGCATTGTAACCGAAGTCATCTTTTCCTTCTTTTACTTTTTGGACAATCACAGCGCCTTCTTCTCCAGCATTTGCAATAATCTGACGAAGAGGTTCTTCTGCCGCTCTTCGAACAATTACAATTCCAGTCATTTCATCTTCGTTTTCACCTTTTAATTTATCTAAGTTTTCAATTGCACGGATTAAAGCAACTCCTCCACCCGGAACAATTCCTTCTTGAACTGCTGCGCGTGTAGCTGCTAAAGCATCGTCAACTCTATCTTTTTTCTCTTTCATCTCTACTTCTGTAGCTGCACCAACATACAAAACTGCAACACCTCCAGCAAGTTTTGCTAAGCGTTCTTGTAATTTCTCACGGTCATAATCAGAGGTTGTAGCTTCAATCTGAGCTCGAATTTGTCCAACTCGAGAAGAAATAGCTTTCTTATCTCCTTTACCATTTATAATCGTGGTATTGTCTTTATCGATTTCAATTTTTTCAGCTGTGCCGAGCATATCCATTGTAACATTTTCCAAGGTCATGCCACGTTCTTCAGAAATTACTTGTCCGCCAGTAAGAATTGCGATATCTTCCAACATTGCTTTTCTTCTATCTCCAAATCCTGGAGCTTTCACAGCTGCAACTTTCAAAGAACCACGTAAACGATTAACAACTAAAGTCCCTAGAGCTTCACCATCTACATCCTCAGCGATGATTAATAAACCTTTTCCAGCTTGAACAACAGGTTCTAAGATCGGCATTAACTCTTTCATGCTTGAGATTTTTTTCTCAGAAATTAAAATCAATGGATTTTCCATTTCTGTGATCATTTTATCAGCATTTGTAACAAAATAAGGAGACAGATATCCACGATCGAATTGCATTCCTTCCACAATTTTTACATCTGTTTCAGTTCCCTTTGCTTCTTCAACAGTAATGACGCCGTCGTTTCCAACTACTTTCATCGCTTCAGCAATTAATGCGCCGATCGTTTCATCATTATTTGCAGAAATTGTAGCAATCTGTTTGATTTTACTATTATCTGATCCAACTTCCTTAGAAATTTTCTTTAGGTTTTTTACTAATTCAGTCACAGCTTTGTCAATTCCACGTTTAAGATCCATTGGATTTGCACCTGCAGCTACGTTTTTTAAACCTGCTTGAATAATTGCTTGTGCTAAAACAGTAGCAGTTGTTGTTCCATCGCCTGCAACATCAGCAGTTTTAGAAGCAACTTCTTTTACCATTTGAGCTCCCATATTTTCAATTGGATCTTTCAATTCTATTTCCTTAGCTACCGTTACACCATCTTTTGTAATTTGAGGAGCTCCGAATTTTTTTCCAATAACAACATTTCTTCCTTTTGGACCTAAGGTCACTTTTACTGCATTTGCTAAAGCATCAACACCTCTTTTTAGTTTGTCTCTTGCTTCAACATCAAAATAAATTTGCTTTGACATCTTTCTTACTTTTTATTTGTTAAAAACTCCATAAATATCTGATTCTTTCATAATCAGATAATTCTTTCCATCAATTTTTATTTCCGTTCCAGAATACTGACCATATAAAACTGAATCGCCAGCTTTTAAAGTCATTGGCTCATCTTTTTTTCCAGAACCTACTGCTATTACTGTTCCATTAAGCGGTTTTTCTTTAGCAGTATCAGGTATAAAAATACCACTCGCTGTTTTCTGCTCTGCTGGCGCCGCTTCAATAAGAACACGGTCTGCCAAAGGATTAAATTTTACTGACATAACTAATAATTAATTTGATTAAATTGTATTAAAATCTTTTTCCAATATTATGCCATAATCGAAAAAAGTATAATTTTTCATTTTTTGACCTAATTAGAAATAAAAAATGTCAGTATGCGTGACATACTGACATTTAAATAAAATAGTCTTAATTCCTATATGTTTTACTGACCACCAGCTGGGGTTTTAGTTTTCCCATCTGCTGGAGCTTGCTGATTTCCATTCTGCTCTGTCTTAGGAGCTTTTTGCTCGATTGGCTTAGGAGGTTTTGGCTGACGAATGGTAATTAAAATACTAGCTACTACAATTATTCCAGCTAAAGACCAAGTAAGTTTATCAATAAATTCATTTGATTTTTGAACGCCTCCAAGTTGAGAAGGAGAACCAAAATCAGAACTAATGCCCCCACCTTTTGGATTTTGAACATAAACAACTAAAATTAGTAAGATACTTGATAGAATGAGAAGGGCGGAAAGTATGAAATCCATAGTTAAAAATTATTTTTTTTCTTAAGTGAGTTTATTTGGGATGCAAAGTAAGTCTTTTTTTTGGGAAAAATCAAACTTAATTGTTCATAAACGTAAATTGCTTTGGGGAGATTGCCTTGAAGCTCAAAAATTCTTGCTAAAGTTTCACTTACAGGCATCGTATTTTCATCAACACTTTCTTTTGCTTTTTTTACAGGTGAGAAAAATTCTTTTTTTGGTTTATCAAACGTATAAAACTCTTTTTTTGGTTCTTCAGAGCCATTATCCTCTGATAAAATTGCTTTGCTTTCATTAAGTTTAAGCCATGATCCAAAAGATTTATTAGAACTCTCTGCAAGTTCAGTTTTTATAGTACTTGTATTTTCTAGAGTTGGAAAGAAAATTATATTATTGGCAGCTGATTCATTTTCCACCTCATTTTCTTTGCGAGTCAATTCTTTATCTATATAATTTGCCGAAAAGGCAGCCGAAAGAATCTGCTTATCTAATTCTGAATCTCTACTTTCTATTTCTTCAATAAATGAAACTTCAGATGTTATTTCATTTGGAAAAAATAGTATTTCTTGTGGAGTTTTTGTCTCACTAATATCTGGTGTTAAAATATGCTTTTCTTCATCCTTATTATAGATCAAATCATATAAAATACTTCGAGATTGAATCCGAAAAGCATGCTTTTCTAACTCCGAATCAAAACGAATATCTTTTGAATTTGAAAGTGACTTTAAATAAAGAATTGAGAACGAAGAGGCATAAGGGTATAATTCAATCATTGAAGCAAAAAGAGTTGAATCCTCACTTGAACATTCTTCAATATTTGTTAATTTCGAATGAATATATTCACTATTCAACATCACCAATTACTTAAAAGTTTATTAATAACATCCTGAACTATTTGTTCACTTATTTCATCAACTAATTGAGACTCCACACTCGATAAATTTATTGATGAATTAAAATCTGCAAAACGAGTCGCTGTTAGGTTAATTGTTTCCTCTTTTGGATTAGATACGAAGATAGAAAATTGTACCGAAATTGTCAAGCGATTTTGTGAAGCATTGTCATTTCCTTGAATTGCCAGAGGCATTACGTTATAACTACTTATAAGACCTTCTATGTTTACTTCGCCCTTGCCTAAACTTGTATTTAAAGCCAAGCGTGTATTATTTTGGACACCATCCTTTAACTTTTCTGTTAAGGAGGCACTGTAACTTAAAGGACAATTTGCAGCATTAATCTCCAATGTTTTAATCGAAAAAGTCTTCCAGGATTCAGGCATTGAACCTTTATCCTTAAAAGATACGCTAGTTGGCCAACAAGAACTCAACAAAGAAAAAAGAAGAAGGACAGCCACAATTTTCATAAATCAATTAAATTATACTCTTTAATTTTTCTGTAGAGTGTTCTTTCGGAAATACCCAATTCTCCTGCTGCGTATTTTCTTTTACCTCGGTGTTTCTCCAGAGCTTTTTGAATTAATTCTTTTTCTCTGTCCTCCAAAGATAAAGATTCTTCCACTTCTTCGTGTTGCTCATAAGAATCCGTGGATTTATCATAAGTAAATTCTGCATCCTTATCTTTGGCAACGGGGAGCAATCTAGAAGGCGAATCAATCGTCTCATTCACTTCTTGGTACAAGCGATTAATCACCGTGTTTTGTTCTGTACTTAGTGGCGAATTTCCTCCTTGAGCAATAACATCTAAGACCAATTTCTTCAATTCAGTCAAATCCTTTTTCATATCGAATAAAAACTTGTACATCAACTCTCGCTCTGAAAAACTATCTTTTTCT
>JBILAB010000126.1:0-5519 GCA_044354455.1 Crocinitomicaceae bacterium
GTTCATCCGTATACTTTAAAACCCATAAAAACAGTTAAAACAAAAGAAGAAAAGTTAAATCAAAATCGCTTTTTCTTTTGGTACAAGCGTGAAAATAAAGATTGGATTAAACAAAGGCTTGAGAAAGCAAAACGTCCAGATTTAATTGAAAAATTATTGGGTGATTCCAATGCACCTGCTGTAAAAGCTGTGCCAAAATGGTTAGAAGAAAGAAGAAAAAAAGGAAATTAAAAAAATATTTGTGATCAATAAACGCCCGAGTTTACTTATCTTATTTGGAAGCCTAGTGTTTCTTGCAGCGAGTTTTCTTTTTACATTAATCGTCCATTTATTTATTTTTTCATTAAATAATTTAACAATTATTCTAATTCCTCTTATTTCTGGAGGATTTGCTTACCTGATTTTTTATTTCTTGCTAAAACAATTTATTAGCACACGACTTTCACAGATTTACAATTCAATTCAACTTAGTCAAAATACAAATGCAATTTCAAATAATTCCATTGATACATTGATGGATAAAGCAGAAATAGAGGTTGCAAAATGGAAAAACGACAGGAATTTTGAGATTACCCGCTTGAAAGAACAGGAACAATTTAGAAGAGAATTTTTGGGGAATCTTGCCCACGAACTTAAAACACCTGTTTTTTCAATTCAAGGTTACATCGTAACTTTACTTGAGGGCGGATTAGAAGATAAAAAAATTAATCGCTCTTTTTTGGAGCGTGCCGAAAAGGCAACTGACCGTATGGCAAGTATTTTGGATGATTTAGATCAAATTACTAAATTAGAAGTAGATGAACTTAAGAATGAAATTCGGTCTTTTGATATAATTGAAGTGATAAAAGAAACTTTTGAATCGCTTGAAATTTTAGCGAAATCGAAAGACTATAATTTAACGTTTGCTAAAGAATATTCGCCAATATATGTTATGGCAGATCGCACAAAAATTGGACAAGTATTTTCCAACTTATTCGCAAATGCACTTGCTTATGGAATTGAAAAAGGCACTTGCACAATTACGCTCTCTCAAATTGAAGATTTTATTGAAATCGAAGTGAGTGACGATGGACCAGGAATTGATCAAGAACACCACAATCGTTTATTTGAGCGATTTTATAGAGTAGAAAAAAGTAGAAATCGACACGAAGGAGGTTCAGGATTAGGTTTAGCAATTGTGAAACATATTATTGAATCTCACGGGCATACCATCTATTTAAAAAGCGAATTTGGAGTTGGAACGACTTTCTATTTTAACTTAAAGAAAAGTGCTGTGTCTGGCCCTGTAAGTTCTCGGGGAATTCCATTAAATTAAAGGCAATAGTTTACGATAAACATGAGCGAAAAACAAGTTTTTACCTTACAGCAAGTTGTTCGATCAATAAAAAAAACCTTAGAAGATCGCTATACCCAAAATTATTGGGTGAAAGCAGAAATGCATAAATTGAATAAATATCCTAGTGGCCATGCTTTTCCTGAATTGGTACAAAAAGATGATAATAAAATTGTGGCGCAAATTACGGGCACAATTTGGAAACAACAGCTCGAGCGCATCAACACTAAATTTATAGAAGTCGTAAAGGAACCGCTTAGAGAAGGAACGACACTACTTCTTTTGGTTAAGATAAACTACAGTGAAACCTTTGGTTTAGGATTGCAAATTTTAGACATTGACCCTTCGTTTTCTTTGGGAGAATTGCAAAAACAACGAGAAGAAACGTTGCGAAAGCTTGCAAAAGAAGGCTTGTTAAATCTCAATCAAAAATTACATTTTCCCTTACTTCCAAAACGCGTTGCCATTATTTCAGCAGATTCTAGTAAAGGGCTCTCTGATTTTTTACAAGTATTACAAGAAAATGAAAAATCCTATTTTATTTTTACACATCTTTTTAATGCCTATTTACAAGGAGATGTTGCAGTACAAAGTATTATTTCTGCACTTAAAAAAATTAAAAGAGTAAAAGACCATTTTGATATTGTTATCATTGTCCGTGGTGGTGGTGCAGAAGTCGGAATGACCTGTTACAACAACTACGATCTTTGTAAAGCCATTGCAGAATTTCCTTTGCCTGTGCTTACTGGAATTGGTCACTCTACAAATCTCAATGTCGCTGAAATGGTTTCTTTTAGAAATGAGATTACACCTACCAAATTAGCAGAATTCCTGCTGCAAACCTTTCGTGAATTTGAACAAGAAACAAAACGCTTAAATCGGGAAATGATAGCTCATTCCTTACAATTAATTGATAAAACAAAGCAAGATTTTAATGGCCAAGTTCGAATTTTTAAACATGCTTCCCTTCGTTTTACTGATTCACTTAAAAATGAACTAAACCAGCAAATCATAGAACTTAAAAATACTACACGTTATTTTTTAAAAAATGAAAATGATGCTGTGCTATCTCTGAAAAATGATTACCGTATTGTTACAAAAGAAATTATAACAGCTGAAAGAAATACCTTGTCGCTAATTAGTAAGCCAATAAAAGGATCCCTTTTGCACTTTTTTGAACGGAAAGAATCAGATTTAGAACAATTGGAGAAAACGATTAATATTCTCAATCCTAGCAATGTTTTACAAAGAGGTTATAGCTTGACTTTATTAAATGGAAAAATACTATCTGCTAAAAACAAACCAAAAAAAGGGGATTTGATTGAAAGTAAAACAAATTCTTTGACACTTTTTTCTCGTGTTGAAAAAACGAGTGATAATGTTTAATGGGTTTTTGTCATTGACTCAGGGACACAAATTATAAAATCTGCTTTTCCCAAATTTTCTGCATCCAACTTATTGATATTTTTTTGACTTACAGTGGAAATCGTTAAAGCCTTTACGGCTGGTTTTTCTTGTTGAATATACCAAAGTATTCCCTGGTAGTAATCAGAATGAAAAGCACCATTAAAATGTAAAACGACTTTATTATTTTTCATTTCATTTATGATAAATTTCGCCATGGTTGCATCCTTAAATGCTTGCGCTTCAACCATTCCTTTTCCTTTACTTGGAAACATTTCTCGAACAGCAATGTATTGAGAAAGTGTAGTGTCAAGTTTGAAATAGTTATCTGCCATTTGAGAACGAATTAAAGGTGAAAGTGTATCAAGTGCAGCTCGTCCCTTTTTAAATAAAAGAGAAGCATATTTCCGCTCAACATTTGAAGCAATACACGTCAATTTTTTATCCTTCGCAAAATCTAACAAAGGTTTATAATCTGTTGTATAATTTTCCCATAGACGACAAGAATCCTTAAACTGTTTTTCGTTTAATTCTCCCGATAAATAGCGATCTACAACACCTTGCTGATCTTGTTCAAACATTTCAAATCCTAAAACTAGATTTGTTCGATGTTCATCGTAAAGTGACAGCATTAATTCATATTGTAGCCAATGAGCAATTGGATTATCATGAAATTCTCCGAATAATACGAGCTCTTTTTTTGAGGAAGATTCTTGCATTTTTTTATAGGAAATACTTTTTCCTTTGGCTGTGTAAATTTTAAAAGCATGCTCATTTTGAGCTGATAAATTTGTGAAACATGAGAAAAAAAGGGAAAAACCAATAGATTTCAATCCGAATAAATTAGTCATAAATTGTGCTATTTGATACATAAGTAGTATTTTTATTCAAATGTATCGATTCTTATTTACATATTTATTTTGCGCTAGTTTTCTGAATCTTATTTTATAGAAGTTATATCTTGAGAATTACAAATCAATATGGACAAACTGAGACTAAAACTATTATTGTTAACTAAACGAAATTGCAAAAATAAGCTATCTTTGAAGTATAAATTTTCTTAAAATGAAAGCACTTTTTATCTTATTTTCTATTCTTTTTGTTCAATTTACTGCAAAAAGTCAAACATGGAGCGGTGAAGTCGCACAGTTATTTTATGATAAATGTTCAAAGTGCCACCATCCTGGAGGGCTTGCTCCAGTTTCCTTAATGACTTACGATGAAGTTTCTCCAATGTCAACAATAATAAGTCAGTATATAACAAATGACGAAATGCCACCATGGCCACCAGACAATTCTTACCAAGAATATTTACATACTCGTTCCTTAAGTAGCACTGAAAAAACGACAGTGATAAATTGGCTTAACAATGGTTTGCCACAAGGAAATAGTGCTGCAATTCCACCACCACCCGTATACACCAATAATACTATTTTAGGAAATGGTGACCTCACAGTTCAGATACCGACATACATGAGTAAGGCAACTGCAAACGACGATTATGTTTGTTTCTCAGTGCCAACTTATTTAACGCAAAATCGCATTATAAAAGCCGTTGAAGTTGTTCCGGGAAACCGAGAAATTGTGCACCATGCTTTAATTTTTATCGATCCAAGTGGAATAGAAAGTACAGATACGCTTGATGGACTTTGTGCAAGTCCTAGTAACGCCTCAACAAAATTAGTAATCGGATATACTCCAGGGGCATCACCAATGATTTTACCTTCTGTTAGCCCGCTTGCTTTAGGTATGGATATTGGTCCAGGATCTAATATTTACTTCGCGATGCATTATCCCGTAGGTAGTTACGGCGAATTTGATAGCACAAAAGTTATTCTACATTTTTATCCACCAGGCACGACAAACGTCAGGCAGATTTCTGCAGCTCCCTTGATAAGTAATAATAATTTTATGCTTCCCGCAAATCAAGTCACGAATTTAACAGCACAATATCCGGCAAATGGTGGAGTACCAACAAATTTTTCGGTTCTATCCGTTTTTCCTCATATGCATTTACTTGGTGAAAACATAAAAGCCTATGCTTACAAAGCAAATCAAGATACCATCAAATTTGTAAATATTCCACACTGGGATTTTCATTGGCAAGATTTTTACTTTTTTCGGAATTTACAAAAAGTTGCTACAGGTTATAGAATTAAAGGTGAAGCAAAATATGATAATACTGTAAATAATCACCATAACCCAAACTCGCCACCTCTAAATGTGAGCAGTGGATTTAATACAACAGATGAAATGTTTTTAGTGTATTTTCATTTTATGCCTTACATGAATGGCGATGAAAACTACGATTTAGAAGAGTTAATGAGCGCAAGTTTAGCGGAATATCTCCCAGAAGATCCAAATGGAATAATGACATTTCCAAATCCATTTCGGGAAAGCGTACAAATAGAATTCAAAGAACCATTTGAAAGTTGTGACCTCCTTTCTATTTATTCTAGTGCTGGTGATTTTATTTGTAAGTTAAACCCACTTATTGGCACAAAAGAGCTTATTTGGGATGGAAAAAATAGTAATGGAGAAATCATTTCAAGCGGAGTTTATTATCTTTCAGCGAGAATTAAGGGTAAAGTATATTCAAAGAAACTATTGAAGTTTGATTAATTTTAAGTTAGATTTTAGATAATTTCTGTATATTTGCCGACCTACAAATTGGTCTCGTGGCCGAGCGGCTAGGCACCGGTCTGCAAAACCGACTACAGCGGTTCGAATCCGCTCGAGACCTCAAACAAAAAGCTTGATGAAAATCAGGCTTTTTTTATTT
>JBILAB010000014.1:0-20811 GCA_044354455.1 Crocinitomicaceae bacterium
GCCGTTTCTGGTATCTCATCAAAGCACCGAATATCTTTGAGTGAAATGATTTTAAAATATTCAGGTAAAAGCGATTGGATTTCGTGCGCTTTGTTCTCATTTTGCGTTGCAAAAACTAATTTCATAATAGAATCTAATCAATTTCAGTAACCATATTATGCTTTTCAATCAACTTTCTCATATTTATAAGCGCATAACGCATTCTTCCCAAAGCAGTGTTGATGCTAATGTCTTCTAATTCTGCAATTTCTTTGAATGACATGTCTTGAAAAATTCTCATTTCAATCATTTCCTTTTGAGGATTCGGCAAATAAGATATCAAATTAACCATTTGCGTTTCTAATTCATTATAGGACTGTGTTTGCAGATAATTTTTTTCATCGCTTGCAATTTTATAAAAAATAGAATATTCCTCATCAAATGAATTGCATTCTGAAATAATTCGAACCTTGTTCTTTTTTCTAAAATAATCAATCACCAAATTATGAGCAATTCGCTGAGCCCAAGGTAGAAATTTTCCTTCTTCGTTATAATTTCCCAATTTCATGGTATTAATTATTTTTACAAAGGTGTCTTGAAACAAATCGTTAGCAAGTGCAGCGTCTTTTACTTTGGAATTGATAAAACGAAACAAACGATCTTTGTGACGCAATAACAAAACCTCAAAGGGTTTTTCGTTTCCGGATAAATACAATTGGATTAAATCACAATCGCTCATTTGAGAATATACCATAATTTACATTTTGTGTTGTTAACTTCAACAATTTAAAAGTAAATTTGGACTATAGGCGTTTGTTTTTTTTGCTAATATATTAATAAAGTTGTAACAATTCAAAATAAAAAGGCAAAAAAATTATTTTAAACAAAGATGAAGCAAAGAATTTTACTTTTTGGATGGATTACATTGTTGCTTTTTCCGCTACCGGCATTTCTTTTTCGAACTTTCAAAGAGGGACTTTCCTTTTTGGAGTTTATTCAAGTTGAAAATATAAAAATCTTACCAATTGGACTTGGTTTACAATTTGGAATTATCTATGCATTTATCGCATATCTTTTCATGCAAGCTCCTTTTTTTGATAAAATACCTACAAAAATCGACAAGATTATCGGGGAATTAAATCTCAAAATTTACCAAGGTATTTTTCTTTCACTTTTTGCCGGAGTTGGAGAAGAATTATTATTTAGAGCTGGAGTTCAACATTACATGGGTTGGTGGATTACCGCTATCTTATTTGTTGCTTTGCATGGTTATTTGAATCCATTTAACTGGCGCTTTTCTATTTACGGCCTTATTGTTCTGCCTTTTATTTTATTAATTTCGCTAGCGTATAATCAATTTGGACTTTGGTTTTGTATTGCTGCTCATTTTTCCTACGATGCAGTTTTGTTTACTTTTATGATAAACGAAACAAAATCTAAATAATATCTTTGTAACAAATGAAAAGCAAAACAGGATTTTATTACACTTCAGGACTTCGCATTATTTGGATTTTAGTATTTGTTCTTGTTTTCTTAAGCAACAAACTTGAGCTTCACAAAACAATAAATAGTTTTCATTCTCCATTTCTTGATGTCTTTGCACCAATCGCTACAAATGTTGGCGATGGATTATTTCTTATTTTGATTTCACTCTTATTCCTCTTTATTGAAATTCGTATAGCAATTTTAATGTTCGTTTCTTTTCTAATTTCTTCAGGACTAGTTCAGTTTCTTAAGCATATTATTTTTGAGAATGAAAATAGGCCAATGTTTTTTTTTCAAAATGATTTGTCATTTCATAAAATTGAAGGATTCACCTATTATTTTTATAATAGTTTCCCTTCTGGTCATGCCACCTCTTGCTTTGTGTTATTTACAATCTTAGCATATTATTGGAGCTCAAAAATCTGGCTGCAAATCTCTTTATTGGTTTGTGCTATTATTTTTGCCCTTACTCGCGTTTATTTGTCACAGCATTTTGTTGAAGATATTTTAGCAGGTTCAATTATTGGTTCTTTTACTTCAAACTATACTTGGTTGTTCCTTAACCCAAGACTTTCGAAACTAAATGGATCAATTTTAAATCGCATTAAAAAAAAGAACCAAAGCGCTTAAGAATTGTTAAATTTGACATCTTAAATTAAGTTTATGCCGATACTATCTGAAAAGGCGATATTAATGCCTGCTTCTCCAATTAGGAAACTTGTTCCGTATTCTGAAAAAGCAAAAACACAAGGGATAACTGTATACCACCTAAACATTGGGCAACCAGATATTGAAACTCCAGAAGTAGCTCTAAACGCAGTGAAAAATTTAGATAGAAAAGTAATTGAATACAGTCACTCTGCTGGCTTTGAAAGTTATCGGAACGCTTTATCTGCTTACTATGTAAAAAATGGTATTCGGGTTTCCCCAGAAGATATAATTATCACAACAGGTGGATCAGAAGCATTGATTTTTGGATTTATGACAACTTGTAATCCCGGAGATGAAGTAATTATTCCCGAACCTTTTTATGCAAATTATAATGGTTTTGCTGTAACTGCGGGAATAAATGTAGTTCCTATAACAGCAACAATTGAATCAGGATTTGCGCTTCCACCGATTACTGAAATTGAAAAGAAAATTACCTCAAAGACAAAAGGCATTGTAATTTGTAACCCCGGAAATCCAACTGGATATCTCTATTCAAAAGAAGAACTAGAACAGTTGAGATATCTTGTAAAAAAACACGACTTATTCTTATTCGCGGATGAAGTTTATCGAGAATTTTGTTACGATGGCGCGGTACCATTTTCAGTAATGAATTTAGATGGGATTGAGAACAATGTCATTATGATTGACTCAGTTTCTAAGCGATATTCTATGTGTGGCGCTAGAATTGGTGCGCTTATTTCTAAAAATAAAGAAGTGATGGCTGCTGCCTTAAAATTTGGACAAGCGCGACTTTCACCACCAACAATCGATCAAATTGCGGCAGAAGCTGCTTTAAATACTCCCCAGTCATATTTTGATAATGTTGTTCATGAATACGTTCAACGAAGAAATATTATGATTCAAGGATTAAATTCTATTCCAGGCGTTTTTTGTCCAAATCCAAGTGGCGCTTTTTATTGTGTTGCAAAATTTCCAGTTGATGATGCTGAAAAATTTTGCCAATGGTTACTAGAAGATTTTTCATACGAAGGGCAAACTGTAATGATGGCTCCTGCAAATGGTTTCTACGCAACAAAAGGAGCTGGATTACAAGAAGCAAGAATAGCATATGTTCTAAACCAAGAAGATTTGAAAAACGCGGTAATTTGTTTAGAAAAGGCCTTGGAAGTTTATCCTGGTCGAACAAATTAGAGAACGAATAGCCTTTAAATTCTTAAGAAACCTATTAAAAGTGAGGGAATGTTTGTAATTGTAGACGTCGAAACAACAGGAGGAAGTCCACAAAATTCAAAGATCACGGAATTGGCGATGTATAAATTTGATGGTACTAAAATCATTGAAGAATTCACAACCTTGCTTAATCCAGAAATGGAAATCCCGGAATTTATTGTCCGACTTACTGGAATTACAGATCAAATGGTTGCTGATGCTCCAAAATTCTTTGAAGTAGCAAAACAAATTCTTGAATTCACCAATAATTGTGTTTTTGTAGCTCACAATGTATCATTCGACTATGGAATGTTTAGAAGTGAGTTTAAACGCTTGGGCTACGACTTTCGCTTACCCCATTTGTGTACAGTTCGTAGTTCCAGGAACCTACTTCCAGGACATGCTTCTTATAGTCTAGGGAAAATTACACGCGATTTAGGAATTTCAATTGTTGGTCGCCATAGAGCCGGTGGAGATGCGCTTGCAACTTGCAAATTATTTGAAATTATCTATAAAAAAGATGAGCAAAAACTGAGATCATTTATTCAAGATGAATTAAATCCAAAATCCTTACATCCAAATTTAGATTTGGATACGATTGAAGCCATTCCAAATAAAACAGGTGTTTATCTTTTCTATAATGAATTTAATGAATTAATTTATGTCGGAAAAAGTATTCATATTCAGACAAGAATTGAGCAGCACTTAAGAAATCTAAAATCAGTGAAAGGTCTAAAACTTATTCAAGATATTGCAAGTGTAAAATTTGAACTTTGTGGTTCAGAACTGATTGCCTTACTGCGTGAATCCGAGTTAATTAAAGAAAAACAACCCATTTATAATAGAAAACTTCGAAAAAATCACTTTCCATTTGGACTTTTCGATGAGCTAGATTCAAATGGATACATTCGTCTGAAAGTAAAATCTAGTGCAAAAGAAACTGCCTACCCAATTGCCAGTTTTACTTCCAAAAAAGAAGGTGCCTCCTATTTACTAAAAATCATAGAGAAATATAAATTATGCCAAAAATTATGTGATCTATACAATTCTTCTGGTGGCTGCTTTCAGTATATTGTTAAAACTTGTGATGGCGCCTGTATAAATAAAATAAATCCAAACGAATATAATCAACGAGTAAATGATTTTGTGACAACAATAACCTTGGAGAATAAAACATTTTATATCGTAGATAAAGGACGAAATAATTCAGAGAAAAGTTTAGTTTTAATTGAAAATGGAACCTATCGAGGTCATGGCTTTGCACCTTTTCATTTTCATGGAAAAGAAGCAAAAGATTGGAAAAAATACATCGATGAACAAAAAGAAAACAAAGATATTCGAACAATTATCAATCAATTTATTCGTAAAGGTCAGATTGAAAGAATGATCGAAATTTAAAGTTTCTCAATCCAAATTTATACCTTCGTTCTATGAGAAACGGTGTTGTTACAATTCTTGGTTCTGGAACATCACAAGGCGTACCAGTAATTGCTTGTGAATGCAATGTTTGTCAATCAAATTCTCCAAAAGATAACAGAACGCGATCATCAATTATGATTTCTGTAGAAGAAGAGAATTATGTAATTGACTCCGGTCCAGATTTTAGGCAGCAGATGCTCCGCGAAAAAGTGAAAACTTTAAGAGGCATTGTTTTTACACATGAACACAAAGATCATCTTGCAGGCTTGGATGATGTGCGTGCATTTAATTACCGAGAAAAACGAAAAATGGAAGTTTATGCCACTGCACAAGTAGAAGAAGCGCTTCGGCGCGAATTTCATTATGTTTTTGAAGAATACAGTTATCCAGGAATACCAAAAATTGAAATAAATCAGATTGATTTAACTCCCTTTAAACTTAAAAAAGATCTTACCTTAATTCCAATTCAAGTTTTTCACCATAAACTTCCTGTTCTCGGATTTCGATTTGGAGACTTCACCTACATCACAGATGCAAAAACAATTTCAGAAGAAGAAATCAACAAAGTAAAAGGAACTAAAACATTAATTATAAATGCATTGCATAGAAATAGTCATGTATCTCATTTTAATTTAGAGGAAGCACTTCGCGTAATCGAGGAAATAAATCCGGAGAAAGCATACCTAACACATGTTTCTCATTTATTCGGAAAACAAGAGGATATTCAAAAGGAATTACCAATAAATATATTGGTAGCTTATGATGGCTTAAAACTTCCATTTGCTTACTAACACCATTATTTTGATAAAAAACATAGAATAATCTTTGGTAATAAAATAATAAACTTAATTTCGAAATCATGAAAGAGGTATCTGTTTTAGATATTAAAGAATTAATCAAGAGTAAAAATCCTCGATTAGCAAAATTACTGCCCTTTTTTGTTATACGCTACTTTAGAAGAATTTTGCATGAAAAAGAATTAAATAAATTTTTTCAAGAAAATAAAGATCTTCAAAATCAAGAATTCTGTTCAAAATTATTAGACAATCTTAACGTTAAAGTAGATATTCAAGGAATTGAAAATATACCAAAAAATGGCCCGGTTATTCTTGCAATGAATCATCCTTTAGGAGGAATGGATGCTGTTGCTTTAATTTCTGGATTAAAAGAATACAGAAGAGACCTTAAATTTATTGTCAATGACCTTTTACTAAATATACCGTTTTTAAAAAATATGTTTGTTGGTGTTAATAAATTTGGGAAAAATAAAACCTCAGTTCGGGAACAAATTAATGCAGCATTTAGCGCTGACCACGCCCTTTGTATCTTTCCTGCAGGAAAAGTAAGTAGAAAGGTAAAGGGAAATGTTGAGGATTTAGAATGGAAAAGAACTTTTGTTCAGTATGCAAGAGAATTAAATAGAGAAATAATACCCATTTTTATTGATGGGAAATTATCTAAATTCTTTTACCGACTTGCAAATTTTAGGCAATTTATCGGAATTAAATCAAATATTGAAATGTTCTATTTAGCGAATGAGTTGTATAAGCAAAAAAACAGGACCTTTAGATTTATCGTTGGTGAGCCCATAAATGTTTGCAAACAATATCCTGAACTTTCTGACACTGATACTACATTAAAAATTAGAGAAACACTCTACGCCTTAAAAGATAAAGTTTGAAAACACTTATAGAACCAATTTCTCGAGCTCTACTAAAATCAGAATTGACAAAAGATTTATTTGTTAGAAATACCAGAAAAGGAAACAATGAAATTTATATTCTTAACCATTTTTCTGCACCAAATACACTTTTAGAAATTGGTAGATTACGAGAAATTACTTTTCGAGCATCCGGAGGAGGAACTGGAGATCCTTTTGATATTGATGACTTTGACACACATAAAAATTGCTATCAACAATTAATTGTTTGGTCACCTGAAGATGAAGAAATTATTGGAGGTTATCGCTTCATAAAATGTGCTGATGCTATTGACGAAGATGGAAAAATTCATTTATCTACAGCTCATTATTTTAATTTTAATACTGAATTCACAGAAAATTATCTTGCAAAAACTATTGAACTCGGAAGAAGCTGGGTACAGCCAAATTTTCAGCCAAACGTAAACCCAAGAAAAGGACTTTTTGCTTTAGATAATATCTGGGATGGATTAGGCGCAATTGTAAAATTAAATCCAGAAATAAACTACTTGTTTGGTAAAGTGACAATGTATCCAAATTATAATGTTGAATGCAGGGATTTCCTGTTGTATTTCTTGGATTGCTATTTTCCTGACAGGGAAGAATTAATGCGGCCCTTCCACCCTCTTTTACACAATGAAAATAAAACCGATTATTCAGTTTTTTTACAAAACTTAGATTTCAAAGAGGGAATAAAAGTATTAAATTCTTATTTACGAGAACGAGGAGAATTTATACCCCCATTAATTAATATCTATATGGGACTTTCTCCCAGTATGAAAACATTTGGAACTGCCATAAATTCAGATTTTGGAAATGTGGAAGAAACAGGAATTATGGTAACTATTTCAGATATCTATCCAGAGAAAAAAGAACGACATATGGACTTTTAAAAATTTAAATTTGCATGTTTAATTTTATTTAAATTAGTTCTCAAAATATTTAACCAAATTGAAAAAATTAAAAAGAATAAGTTTTTATTTAACAATTTTTGCATTTTAGCAACGTTTCTTAACTATGAAATTTCTTGCTTTTCTAATAATTTTATATCCCTTAATCTTTTTCTCACAAACCTATGTAGGATCAAATTCCTTTGCTTTTTTAAATGCAAATTACTCTGCTCGAAGTAATGCCTTAGGAGGAAATTTAATTGCAACTCAGGACAATGATTTGTCAATGGCAGCAGAAAATCCAGCATTACTAAATTCAAAATCTGTGAGAATGCTCCAAATAAACCAAAGTATTCTTCCAAATGGAATTTCAATAGGAATGCTAAATTATGCTTTCAATACAAAATATGGAGTTTTTGCACCAACTATAAAATATATTAGTTACGGAAACTTTGAGTCGTACGATGAAACTGGAAATCGATTGGGAACATTTACAGCGAGTGATTATTCAATTGGAATGAGCTATGGTAGAACTGTAAACAAATTAATTAGCATTGGCAGCTCACTCACTTTTTTAGGATCTAATTTAGAAACATACTCAGCCTATGGTATGACTTTAGGATTTGGAGCGTTTATTAAACATCCAAATGAGTTGTTTTCTGCAGGATTTTCAGTTAAAAATATTGGCTTTACTTTTAAAGATTATACAACAAGTTCAAAGAGTATGTTGCCAATCAATGTTCAAGCAGGAATTTCCTATAAATTAAAGTATGCACCTTTTCGATTTTCAATTTTGGGACAGCAATTAAATAAATGGAATATTGTTTATGAAGATCCAAATTTAAAGCCCACGTATGATGCATTAACTGGAGATACAATTCCCGTAAAAACGAGCTCTTTTTTTACTAAAATCATGCATCATCTTAACTTCCAAGTAGAATTATTAGCAAGTAAAAATACTACGTTTAGACTTGGATTTGATTACCATAGGAGACAACAATTAAAATTACTTGATCGGCCGGGAATGGCAGGTTTCTCAACTGGAATTGCTTTAAATTTTAAGAAAATAAAATTTGAGTACGGATTTTTATACTACTCCAAGGCAGGTCAAAATCATTCTATTGGACTAAGTACAAATTTAGGAGATTGGAAGAAGAAGAAATAATATGCTCTTTCTATTTAATACAAATCCTTAGAATGAAAGTCTTTTGTTAAAGCAATGTACTCCTCAGAGTATAGATTATTTTCATTTCGAATAACAAATTCTCTCTCTCGAATAGCATCTTGTTTTTTACTTGAAAAATTCATAATCACACGAATATTTTTCTTTGATGGTTTTGAATGAATACAGATAAACTCTTTCAAAAAAAGCCCTTGCTCATTAGCTAATTTAGTTAGTTGATCTAAAGACGAAAACGGCAGAATAATCCAAAAATCACCATTTTCTGTCAAAAGTTGCTTTACAAGTTGGAAAAATTGAATGAAATCAGATAGTAAGGAATGCTTAGAGATATTGACTGCATTATCTGGACTTAATATATTTTCAAAATGATAAGGAGGATTAGAAAAAATCAAATCGTATTTTTTTTTGAATTCAAATTGAAGATAATCAGCGGAAATACAATTTAAATTAGTTGACCAGATCGAATTTTGAAAATTTAGCTTGCATTCTTTTGCAACTTCATTATCAATTTCAACTGCATCAATTTGTAATTTTTGATTTTTCTGAGCTAACATTAAGGATAAAACACCAGTGCCAGCTCCTAAATCTAAACCTTGGAGTTTTGAATCGCTGGATTGGAGTTTTGAATCGCAGGAAATGAAAGAGCCTAAAAGCATGCTATCCGTTCCAACTTTAAGTGGACTCACTTTTTGAATTATCGTAAATTCTTTGAACTTAAAAACTGACAATTAATAAGCTTTTGCAAAAATAACTCGGCCAACAGATGGTTTACCAGAAAACATGCATAAACCTTCCTCCTCTTCTTGATCTAGCGCTATACATCTAATCGTAGCTTGAGTTTCCTCTTTAATTTTTGCTTCAGTTTCAGCTGTTCCATCCCAATGTGCTAAGAAGAAACCACCTTTTTCAATTTCTACTTTAAAATCAGCATAAGAATCTATTTTTTTTGTGTTTAAACTTCGAAATTCACTTGCACGTTGAAATAAATTTAACTGAATTTCTGAAAGTAATTTTTCGATGTAAGAATCTAAACCATCAAAATAAATAATGTCTTTTGTTTTCGTGTCGCGTCTTGCAATCTCAACTTTTCCATTTTCTAAATCTCTAGGACCCATCGCAAGTCGAATAGGCACGCCTTTCGATTCATATTCTGCAAATTTCCATCCTGGACGTCGTTGATCGTCATCGTCATATTTGAAAGAAATATTTTTGGACTTTAATTTCAATCCCAATTCCTTCATTTTTTCTGAAATAGCACTCAGTTCTTCTTCTGTTCTGTAAATTGGAATAGCAACTACTTGAATTGGCGCTAAAGCAGGAGGTAAAACCAAGCCTTCATCATCGGAATGCGTCATAATCAAAGCACCCATTAAGCGCGTTGACACTCCCCAAGATGTTGCCCAAACATATTCTAATTTCCCTTCTTTATCAGCAAATTTCACCTCAAATGCTTTTGCAAAATTTTGACCTAAAAAATGAGATGTGCCCGCTTGCAATGCTTTACCGTCTTGCATCATTGCTTCAATACACAAAGTATCTTCAGCTCCAGCAAAACGTTCACTTTCAGTTTTACGTCCTTTAATTACAGGCATTGACATGTAATTTTGAGCAAAATCTTCGTAAACATCTAACATTTGTTCTGCTTCAGAAATTGCCTCTTTACTAGTCGCATGTGCAGTATGACCTTCTTGCCATAAAAATTCGGTAGTACGTAAAAATAAACGTGTTCTCATTTCCCATCGAACAACATTTGCCCATTGATTTATTAATATTGGTAAATCTCGGTATGACTGAATCCATTTTTTATAGGAATTCCAAATAATCGTTTCGGAAGTTGGTCGAACTATAAGTTCTTCCTCTAATTTAGCACTTGGATCGACAATTAATCCGCTTCCATCCTCGGCATTTTTTAAACGATAATGAGTTACAACAGCACATTCTTTAGCAAAACCATCCACATGACTCGCTTCTTTACTCAAGTAAGATTTTGGAATAAATAGTGGGAAATAAGCATTCTGGTGTCCCGTTTCCTTAAATTTAGCATCTAAAATATCTCGCATTTTCTCCCAAATTGCGTAACCATATGGTTTAATAACCATGCAACCACGTACATCAGAGTGCTCTGCTAAATCAGCGCGATTCACCAATTCATTATACCATTTCGAATAATCTTCTGCCCTTGTTATAAATTTCTGTGCCATACATTCTTAAACTGTAAACTGATTGTAAAGGTAGTTATTTGAATTCTATTAATGAAACACTTTGAAAATACATCGAATTGTTGCTTTTTTGTTTAAATTTGGGAGAATATAATCTAAGTATGTCAAAATATATTTTACTTTTTTTACTATTTCCATTGTCAAGTTTTGGGCAATTTAAAATCAATGAGGCGAGTAATTCCAATGGTAATACAATTCTACTGCCAAACGGAGATAGCCCAGATTGGATTGAAATTTACAATGCTAGCTCTTCCTCTGCAAATATTTCAGGATATGGACTAAGCGATGATCCAAGCAATCTAATGAAATGGGTTTTTCCTACTACTTCAATTGGAGCGCTAAATTTTTTAACCGTATTTGCCACTGGTAATAATGCTATTAATCTAGTTAATCATTATGAAACAGCCGTTTTTGCAGAAAGCACCTGGAAATACAAAATACCTACTGAAGAAATTCCTGATTGGAAAAGTAACTCATTTAACAGTAGCTCATGGTTAACTGGTGCCGCAAGTATCGGATTTGGAGATGGAGATGACGCCACAGTATTAAACGCTCCAATTACGACAATTTACTCTCTTATTACATTTCAATGCACAAATATAACAGCGATAAGTGAAGCACTTTTAGACATTGATTATGATGATGGGTTTGTTGCTTATATTAATGGAGTTGAAATAGCTCGAGCTGGACTTATGGGCTCACCGCCTTTGTGGAATGAATTTTCAACAGACCATGAAGCAACACTTCCACAAGGCGGAGCGATTTCCTCTTTTGATATTAATATTAATGTGCTTCAATCAGCACTCTTAATAGGTACAAATGTATTGGCAATAGAATTACATAACGTAAATGAAAACTCTTCCGACCTGACTTGTAAACCTTATTTGAGCTTTGGATTTAATCAAGGAACTATATTCTACAATAATACTGTTCATCCCTATTTCGAAACATCTTTCGGAACGAATTTAGAAGCAAATTTTTCAATTAGCACAGCTGGAGAAACACTCTACTTATCAAATCCTGCAGGTGTCTTAATAGATTCATTAGTAGTTTCAGATTTAGAACCAAACATGTCTTGTGGAAAGTTGCCAAATGGAAGCAATACTATTTCTACATTTCCAATTCCTACACCAAATGCATCAAATAATGATGCTTTAGCATTCAATGGTTATGAAGTACAACCAACAATTGTAAATATAGGAGGTGTTTTTCAAGGTCCAATTTCTGTTTCGGTTATAAATAATTCTATTTCAAATGGAATTTTACGATACACAACAAACGGATCAAATCCAACAATTAATTCACCACTTGTAACTGGACCAATTAGCATCAATGTAAATACTGTTTTAAAAGTCACCTGTTTTTCATCTGGAAGTGCAAATTTATTGCCAAGTATCATTGCAGGTGAAACTTTTTTATTTTCTGAGGATTTTGAACTTCCAATCTTATTATTGACAATTGATTCAGCAGATTTATACGGTGATAATGGTATTTTTGACAATTGGTGGACCGATTGGAAAAAACCCTGTATTGTAGAATATTTTGATAAAGATGGAATCAAAAAATTTGAATCACGATCATCTGTAAAACCTGACGGAGGAGCCGGTGGCAGTCGTTCGAATCCACAACACAGTGTTACCATTGAACCAGCAAATACAATCTTTGGGGAAGGGGAACCAATACATTATCCTATTATCCCAAACAAACCATATATTACTGATTACTACGCTTTGTATATCCGAAATGGAAGTAATTTTTGGAATCAATACCCACAAAGAGATGCAACGTTTAATCGAATGATGAGCAAAACAAATGTAAATTCTCAAGCTTATACACCCGCAGTAGTTTTCCTAAATGGTGAATATTTTGGCGTTTATGAGATCAGAGAAAAGGCAAATGAGGGCTATTTCGAAAATAACTATGGAAATGACAGAGACAGTGTTGATTTACTATCAGTAAGTTATTTTTATGGCGCAGGAGTTATTCGAACTGTAAAAGGCTCAGACACTTCTTTTTATTCTATGCGCGATTACATTGCAAACACAAATCCTTATCTACCAAATTATTTTTCTGAATGCAATAAACGCTTAGATCTTTACAATTTTACAGATTATATGGCTGGAGAAAATTGGTTTGGCAATGCCGATTGGATATACAATAATATGAAAATGGCCAGAACGAGAACCTTTGACAATAAATGGCGATTTTTTCTTCAGGACTTAGAATGGGGACTTGGTGGCTGGACAAATTATACATCAAATATGTTTGATTGGTTCGAAGGACAAAGTCAGGGAACAGCCTTTTGGGATATTTACAATGGTCTTATTCAAAATCCAGAATTTAAAAACTACTTCATAAATCGTTATGCAGATTTAATGAATACAACATTTCAAGCAGATCATTACCAAGGAATAGTTGATAGCATGCACAACGAGCTTTTAGCTGATTATCCTAGATCATTGCTGCTTTGGACAGGAAACAGTAGCATGGACAACTACAACAATACACACAACATTCATTTAGATCAGTTTGCCAATAGAAATAACTTTGTGAGAGATCAAATAGTTAGTGAATATAACTTAGATAACAAAGTTGATGTAACATTGGATGTTTTTCCAGTTGGCGCAGGATATATAAAAATCTCCACAATCGTACCTGAAAACCTCCCTTGGACTGGCGTATATTTCAATGGGAATCCCGTCAAAATTACAGCAGTTGCCAATCCCGGATACACCTTTCAACATTGGGACGAAAACTTAACCCTTTCACTCTTTAATTACACTGATGCCAGCATAACAATTAATATAGAAAACAACGATCTATTTAGAGCCCATTTTTCAGGTTCTCCAAAACAAGAAAAAATTACAATTTCTGAAATAAATTACAATCCAGACCCAACAATTGATGGAGGAAACTGGATAGAATTACACAACTTTGGAACTGCTCCAATCGATTTAACAGCTTGGTCAATAAAATCAAAAAACTACTGGGATAAATTTACCTTTGAAGACCAAACTATCCTGAATCCTGGAGCATTTTTAGTCGTTTGTGAAAACACAAATCTTTTTAGTCAAATGTACCCACAAGTAACTAATTTTGTTGGAGGGACAGGCTTCGTTTGGAGTAATAAATGGGATTCTGTTAAATTGTATAACCCCTTTGAAAACATTCGAGTTTCTGCCGTATACACTGATGAATCACCGTATCCAAAATGTGCTGATGGCTGGGGCAGAACATTAGAGAATAAAAACATTTCACTACTTCCTTTAGATTCACTAACGTGGTTTTGCGGTTGCATTGGAGGATCACCTGGAGAAGCCTATTCGCCTTGCGAAGAACCTATCATTATTAGTGAATTTAATTACAACAGTAATCCTAGCAATAATGCAGGAGATTGGATTGAATTATACAATAATACAACAGCTACAATCAACCTGAATTCATATGTTTTTAAAGATTCAAAAAATGACAATGAATACATTTTTCCATCTGTAAGCATTCCTCCTGATTCATTTATCGTCATTTCTAACAACCTTGCATTGTTCTCGCAACAGCATCCTTTGGTATCTAATTTTATTGGGCAATTTAATTTTGGTCTTTCTTCAGAAGATGGCATTCGAATTTATGATAATACAGGAACCTTAATAAATAGTTTTACTTATGACACACTTGCTCCTTGGTCGGCTATCCCCTCAGCGCTTAACTTCACAAATGAATACAATTTCTATAATGGTTACTTAGATCAAAACAGTGGTCTTTCTTGGTTTGTGGGGTGCCCTGGAGGATCGCCTGGGACTCAATTTATTTCATGTACTGCTTCTGTAGATCAAGGTGATGATAAAACTGATCGCTTTGTGAGTTTATTTCCAAATCCTGCATCTTCATCGATTACTTTGACTATTGAAAACGCTTTAACATTTGATGAAACAACTGAATTTATTATCTATAATCTCAATGGAAGTATTTTAGAGAAACGAAGTGTAAACACACAAGAAACGATTACAAATATTGAAATCAATCTTCAAGATTTTAAGCAAGGAATGTTTTATGTTCAGGTAAAACAAAAAGATAGAAGTACGACCTTGCCTTTTGTTAAAATTTAGTATTATATTCGATACTTGAAACCTGAATGTATTAGTAGATACTTTTATTTTACTCAAGGCCTTACTAATTTATCTCATGGTAGATTTTTTGGTATAACATTAAAAAACAAAAATGAACAAATTAAAATTTAGCAAAGACGAGGGATCCAGTTTTTACAAAGAACTTAATGAAAAAATCGACGAATATTTTTCTAAAAAGGGTATTCAAAAAACAGGGAACAACATAATGTTTTTCAAAATTATTATGTATTTCAGTTTTGACCTATTATTTTATACCCTTATGATTACAAGTTCTTCTCTAGTAGAATTTTATGTGTATTATCTATTAATGGGATTGTCTGTGCTGCTAACCGCTTTTAATATATCTCATGATGCAGCTCATGGTGTAGCTGTAAAGAGTAAATTTTGGAATCGTTTTTTGTTTTCTTTAAGTTTTAATCTGCAAGGAAACAACGCATATGTCTGGGGTAAAAATCATAATGAATCGCATCATTTGTATACAAATATTGAAGGGAGTGATATTGATGTGTTAAACAATCCTTTATTAAGAATGACTGCTTCTCAACCTCTAAAATGGCATCACCAATTTCAATATTTATATGCTCCATTGTTAAGCTTATTATATTCAATTAATTGGTTTTTTATAAGGGAAACTCTAATGTTATTTAATTACTCAAGTCGTACAATTAAAATTAAAATTCCACCCATAGAAGTATTTCAATTAATACTCTTTAAATTAATTTACCTTGGATATATGTTTGTTATTCCCATGGTATTTTTACCTTTTGGATTTACACATGTTTTACTTGTTTTTATTTTAAATCATTTTATGGTTTCAATAATCTTTACAAGTGTTTTAGGGGTTTCGCATCTTTCTGATTACGTAGAACATCCAGTTCCTGATGAAAACAATAAACTAAATATGAGCTGGCCAAAATTACAAATGGTTACTTCAGTTGACTATAACGCAGAGAGCGTTTTTTTAAATTGGACACTTGGTGGATTTAATGCGCATTCCTTGCATCATCTTTTGCCAAATATCAGTCATGTTCATTATCTGAATATTCTTCCACTATTTAAAGAAACTGCAAAAAAACATAACATTAACTATATGAACATGCCTTACATTGAAGCATATAAGTCTTATTATCGTTTCCTTTATAAAATGGGGCATCAGCAAAACCCTAAAACATTAGTATATGAAAGCTAAACATCTTTATGTAGAAAAAGATCTGGCATTATTTGTTGAAATCCAAAAGGAAATAAACGATAATCTTATAATAGAAAAAAAAGATGCTGATAATTATTTTATTTTCAAGTCCTTGTTTTATGGTTTTTTGACAATAAGTACTTATTGCTTAATGTATATTTTAGAGAATCCTCTTCTTTTCATAATTGATTTTGTTGCATTTGGTTTTATTGCTGTTTTGCTTTGTTTTAATTTTGCACATGATTTCTCCCATCATGCTATTTTTAAAAAGCCATTTTGGGACAATATTGGATTTGAGTTTATCTATACTCTAGTTGGCGCTCATCCTGAAGCATGGAAAGATCGGCACTTAAACTCTCACCATTATGCGCCCAATGTGGAACATTTTGACACAGACCTTGCAATTACAGGATTGATAAGAGTATTACCTACGAGTAAGTTAAAATGGTACCATAAATTTCAACATATATATGCACCTTTCGCTTATGCCACTTATTCTTTTTATTGGGTTTTCATCAAAGATTTTATCGTTCTTAGTAAATCTAATCACATAGATAACAGAGAAAGATTAAGGTATTATTTTACATTCTTTTTCCTTAAAGGTTTTTACATAACTTATCTCTTTGTTTTACCGTTTTATTTTGGGCATCAGTCAATTGGAACATTAGTAATAGCTGGAATTGCCATGCATATAGTACAATCTCTCTATACTTTATTAACGTTTTTTATCACTCACCATGTTGAAGGGTCTAATTATCCAAAGGCAGATGAAAATGGTTTAATAAATACTTCCTGGGTTATGAATCAAATTAAAAGTTCAAATAATTTTTACCCATTCAGTCATCTTGGCAACTTTATTTTCGGTGGAGTTAATAATCATATTGCACATCATCTTTTCCCGAATATAAGTCATTATCATTACCCAAAACTTAATGTCATTTTATTCAACACACTTAAAAAAAACGGGATAGAGCCAAGTGTAACAAGTTATTTCAGCGGTATTTACTCTCATCTTAAATTGTTAAAAAGAATGGGCATGCAAATTCAGGGTTAATGATTTAAAAGTTAGCTCCAAAAAAAAGAATCTAGCTCCTAAGAGGATTACAAATGAATTACTTCTCCGTAAGCTTGAGCAGCTGCCTCCATAATCGCTTCTGACATTGTTGGATGTGGATGAACAGTTTTAATCAATGCTTCTCCTGTTATTTCCAACTTTCGGACTGCAACTAATTCAGCAACCATTTCTGTAACATTTGCACCAATCATATGTCCACCTAATAGTTCGCCATACTTCGCATCGAAAATTAATTTCACAAAACCATCTTTTGCTCCCGCTGCACTTGCTTTTCCTGAGGCAGAGAATGGAAACTTTCCAATTTTCACGTCATATCCTGCTTCTTTTGCTGCTTTCTCTGTCATGCCAACAGATGCAATTTCCGGAGAACAATAAGTACAGCCAGGAATATTTCCATAATTTAATGGCTCAGGATGATGTCCAGCTAATTTCTCAACACAAATAATTCCTTCCGCTGAAGCAACATGTGCCAATGCAGGACCCGGAACAATATCGCCAATTGCATAATAACCTGGTAAATTTGTTTGGTAATAATCGTTTACAAGAATTCGACCTTTGTCAACTATAATTCCAAGTTCTTCTAATCCAATATTCTCTATATTTGCTTGAATTCCGACAGCGGAAAGGACAACATCACATTCTATTTTCTCTTCGCCTTTTTCAGTTTTTATAGTTACAACGCAATTTTTACCTTTTGTGTCAACCGATTCGACTGAAGCATTCGTCATTATATTAATTCCCGCTTTTTTAAAGGACTTCTCTAATTGCTTTGAAATATCTTCATCTTCTACAGGAACTATATTAGGTAAATACTCAACAACAGTAACTTCAGTTCCAATAGCATTATAAAAATAAGCGAATTCAACACCAATTGCTCCAGAACCAACAATAAGAAGTTTTTTTGGTTGAGTCTTTAAAGTCATTGCTTGTCGGTAACCAATTATTTTCTCTCCATCTTGAAGTAAATTTGGTAATTCTCTCGAGCGAGATCCAGTTGCAATAATTAATCCTTTATCCGCAATATACTCAATTGTCTTACCGCTCTCATCTGTCACAGCAACTTTTCTTCCTGCATTAAGCACACCATTTCCTTTGAGAACATCAATTTTATTTTTTTTCATTAAAAATTGTATTCCATTACTCATCCCATCAGCAACATCTCGACTTCTTTTAATCATTCCGTTAAAATCTGCAGAAGCAGAATTTACAGTGATTCCATAATCGGATGCATGAGAAATATATTCAAAAACATTTGCGGATTTTAATAATGCTTTTGTTGGGATACAACCCCAATTCAAGCAGATGCCACCTAGAGCTTCGCGCTCAATAATAGCAGTTTTAAAACCCAACTGAGAAGCCCGAATAGCAGTTACATATCCACCAGGTCCACTGCCCAAAACAATAATATCGTAATTCATATAGACTAATTTATGTTGCAAAATTAATAAAATTATACGGATTCTATGTGTTTTTTTAATTCACTTGAGATTTCTAAAAAAATAAGAATTAAGCACTTTTTTAGTATTGATTTCATAAGAATATACTTACTTTTGTTGAGAAAAATTAAAGCATGGAAAGTAATTTGCAAAAAGAAGCAAGCATAGAACAAGCAATAGATTTAGGTCTCAGAACGGATGAATTTGATCAGATAAAAGAAATTTTAGGACGAACACCAAATTTTACTGAAACTGCTGTTTATTCTGTTATGTGGTCAGAGCATTGTTCTTACAAGAATTCGATTCT
Source organism: Crocinitomicaceae bacterium (assembly GCA_044354455.1). Taxonomy (GTDB): domain Bacteria; phylum Bacteroidota; class Bacteroidia; order Flavobacteriales_D; family Crocinitomicaceae; genus UBA952. The sequence continues at coordinate 18,887 of JBILAB010000014.1, forward strand.
TTGGCTCAAAACACTTCCAAAAGATGGTCCACATATGCTGGTTAAAGCTGGAGAAGAAAATGCTGGCTTGGTAGATATAGGAGATGGTTTAGGCTGCGTTTTTAAAATTGAATCACACAATCACCCGAGTGCTTTAGAACCATACCAAGGAGCAGCAACTGGAGTTGGTGGTATCAATCGAGATATTTTTACAATGGGAGCGCGACCAATTGCTCAATTAAATTCTTTGCGTTTTGGAAATATTGAAAATGCCAGAACAAAATGGTTGGTCAAAGGAGTTGTTAAAGGAATTGGAGATTATGGAAATGCATTTGGAATTCCAATCGTTGGTGGCGAGGTCTTTTTTGATGATTCATACAATACAAATCCACTAGTTAATGCTTTTTCAGCGGGAATAATTGACAGTAAAAAAATGATTTCAGCAACTGCAAAAGGTCCCGGAAACCCAGTTTTTATTGTTGGGTCTGCTACCGGAAAAGACGGGATCGCAGGTGCAGCATTTGCATCAAAGGACATAACAGAAGATTCCGTAAACGATTTACCTTCTGTACAAGTTGGTGATCCTTTTATGGAAAAATTACTCCTTGAAGCTACAATGGAATTAGCAGAAACAGATGCTATTGTTGGAATGCAAGATATGGGAGCCGCTGGAATTACTTGTTCAACTTGTGAAATGAGTGCCGCAGGAAACGTTGGAATGGATATTTTTTTAGATAAGGTGCCTACAAGACAAGAAAATATGCTTCCCTATGAGATTTTACTTTCAGAATCTCAAGAACGAATGCTTGTTGTTGTGCAAAAAGGAAAAGAATCGATCGTAAAAAATATATTTACAAAATGGGATTTACATGCCGAGGAAATTGGCTTTGTTACAGATACAGGTCGTGTTCGCTATTTCACAAATGATGAATTAGTTGGTGATGTTCCTGCCGAATCACTTGTTTTAGGAGGTGGAGCACCGCAATACAAAAGAGAATATTCTGAACCTGCATACTATTCAGAATTTAAGAAATTTAATATTGATAGTATCGAAATGCCAAGTAATTTAAAAGAAGTTGGCTTTGCAATGCTTGGTTTACCAAATATCGCATCTAAAAGATGGGTTTACGAACAATATGACTCAATGGTCGGCACACGGAATATGACGACTAATCGCCCTTCAGATGCAGGAGTTGTCAATATAAAAGGAACGAATAAAGCTTTAGCAATGACAGTTGATTGTAATTCGCGCTTTGTAAATGCAGATCCAGAAATAGGAACTATGATTGCCGTCTCAGAAGCAGCTAGAAATATTGTATGTGCTGGCGGAATTCCGAGTGCAATTACCAACTGTTTAAATTTTGGAAATCCTTATAATCCTGAATCCTATTGGCAGTTTGTAGGAGCAATTAAAGGAATGTCTACTGCTTGTCTAAAATTTAAAACACCTGTAACTGGAGGAAATGTGTCATTTTATAACCAAACATCTAAAAATGGTGTTGAAATTCCAGTTTTCCCAACTCCAACTATTGGAATGATTGGCATTGTTCCCGATAAAGACAAGGTAATGACCTTGGATTTCAAGCAAAAAGGAGATTTAATTTTTTTAATTGGTGAATATAAAAACGATATTTCGTCTTCAGAATACCTTGCAACATACTTGGGTGTAAAAGCGTCGCCAGCTCCTTATTTTGATCTTGAAAAAGAATATCAAATGCAAGAGGCAGTAAAAGGATTAATCGAAGAAAACATTGTAAATGCTGTTCACGATGTTGCAGATGGAGGATTATATGTAACTTTGATTGAAATGTCTCTTCCAAGAGAACTTGGTTTTGATATTGTTAGCGACTCTGAAATTCGTGAAGATGCCTTTTTATTCGGAGAAGGACAAGGAAGAGTAGTTGTAACTGTAAGTGAAGAAAAAGCTGAATCTTTTCTGGAATACA
>JBILAB010000128.1:0-5510 GCA_044354455.1 Crocinitomicaceae bacterium
TATGATCCTATTTTTGTTCCTGAAGGAGAAATACGAACATTCGCAGAAATGAGCTTAGAAGAGAAAAATAAGCACAGTCATCGGGCAAGGGCTTTTCAAAAAATGATTGATTTTTTAAATGAGCTTAAGATTTAATTTCGATAGAAACATTTCTTACGTCGCCATTTATTGGAGGTGAAAGTTTTGTAATAAGCACTTTATAATTTGCATCTTGCTTAATTTCAAATTTTAATCTTTTGACAATGCGCATTCCAACATGCTCAATTAATTTGGAGCGAATCGCCATTTCTTCAGCTACGATTTTATGAACTTGAACATAATCAATTGTATCTTTAAGCGTATCATTTTCTGTAGCAGCTGAAAAGTCAGTATCAATTCTTACATCAACTTCGTATTTACCGCCAATTTTAGCTTCTTCATCAAGACAGCCATGAAAGGCATATAGTTGAATTCCCGAAACGTTTATTTTATGCTTCATTTACTATTTTTCGTATTTCAATAAGTCCGATTTCTATTCTACTTATTACTTCTTCTTTACCCAAAAAATCTGAAATATCAAACATTCCAGGTCCTGCTGCAACTCCTGTAACACACAAGCGAAAAGGCTGAAGTACAGCGCCAATTCCTATTTGTTTAGCTTCTAAAAATGCTTTAAAGGTTGCTTCGATATTTTCAGCAGTAAATTCTGTTATTGTTTTTATTTCAGCTAACCAGTCACAAATTAATTCAAATGTCTCTGATTTCCATTTTTTGAGAATCGTTTCTTTATCATAATTTAATGGTCGAGTAATTAAATAAGCTCCATCACTTAGCATATCTTGAACAAATGTTGCTCGTTCTTTCATTAAACTAGCAATTTGAATTAATTTTTCATTTGGGAGTGAACCATTTGTAAGTTTTCCTAAGGCAATTGCTAAATCTTCATTGCTTTGAGCTCGCAGGTAATTTTGTTGAAACCATTTTGTTTTATCAGGATCAAATTTTGCTCCAGCTTTTGCAACACGCTCTAAAGAAAATGCTTCTGTCAATTCTTCCAAAGAGAAAATCTCTTGGGTCGTTCCTGGGTTCCAACCTAAAAATGCAAGCATGTTGATAAATGCTTCTGGGAAATATCCTTTTTCGCGGTAACCAGAATACAATTCGCCTTCTGAAGTTGTCCAATCAGTTGGAAAAACTGGAAATCCTAGTCGATCACCATCGCGTTTAGAAAGTTTTCCGTTTCCATCTGGTCTTAGTAGTAAAGGTAAATGAGCAAACTCTGGACATTCCCAACCAAAAGCTTCATACAACATTACATGAAGAGGAGCGGAGGGCAACCATTCTTCACCACGAATAACGTGACTGATATCCATTGCATGGTCATCTACAATATTTGCTAAATGATACGTTGGCATTCCGTCGCTTTTGAAAAGTACTTTATCGTCTAAATTATTGGTGTTAACGACAACCCAACCTCTAATTATATCATGCAAGCGAATATCTTGATTCCTTGGCATTTTCATTCGAATAACGTATGGAACACCAGCTTCTAATAACTTGCTTACTTCAGACTGCGGAAGAGTTAAGGAGTTTTTTAAACTCGTTCTAGTAATACTGTTGTATTGCCAATTTGCCATTCCCATTTGTTTTGCTTGGTCGCGCATTGCTTCTAATTCCTCAGCACTGTCAAATGCATAATATGCTTTTTCATTTGAAATTAATTGTTCTGCAAATGGCTTATAGGATTCTTTTCGTTCAGATTGAACATATGGACCAAATTCCCCTCCAATTCCGGGGCCTTCTGTGGGCATTATCCCACACCATTTTAGAGCATCTAGAATATAATCTTGTGCGCCTGGAACAAACCTAGCTTGATCTGTATCTTCAATACGAATTATGAATGTCCCATTATGTTTTTTAGCGAAAAGGTAATTGTATAAAGCGGTTCGAACACCTCCCATGTGTAATGGTCCTGTAGGAGAGGGGGCAAAACGAACGCGAACTGGTTTATTTGGCATTTGAATAAATTTTTTGGCAAAGATACATCATTTTCATGCATTATTTGAGTCAAAATAGGATAAGAATATCCTAGATTATGGAATGCAATATAAGGTGTCATAATAGGGAGAAAAACCTGCCCAAATACCTAAAGCACCACCAGAAATAGTTGAAATAATATTAATTGGGCTTCCGAAAGGGTTCCCATTAGAAGATAACTGCGCCCTTTTTTTTTGAAAAAAAGTAAAAGTGTTTAAATCCATTTTAGAAAACTTTATAACAACACTATCGCCCACTCTGAAGAACCTTCTATATTCTTCTAAATGTGTTTCATCTTTTCTTTTTAAAGGATTGTCATATGAAAAGTCAAAGCTTAGACCATTGAAAAAGCGGTCATCAAAATAGGCATCATTGGTTTTTCTAAAAATAGTATCTAAATCTTGGTTATTACTATTTTTATTAATTCTTTTTACTTCCCATTTATATGCATCGTATTGGGTTGAATTATCAGAAATTCGCGCCCATGATTTCCCATACATTGGATTACTAATTTCAGGTTTCCAGTAAAGATTATCTAAAGACGAAGGCAATGGTATAAAGGTTGTTGATTTGTATATTTTAGAGTTATACTCAATTATTAGTTCATAGGACGAATTTACCGTTGCTATTAATTCTAAGTTTGAGTAAACTTTGATTGGAAGTAAGACTACTTCATTGAATTTAAGTTCTAACATTTCAGCAAGTTTTTTTTGAGAGGCTAGGGGTAAATCACCAATATTCATAGGTGCTAAATTAAAAGTATCAACACCATGAACAACCTTTACATCAGCATTAGTAATAAAATTATTCAGGTAGCTTGAAAGATTTGTTTCTGAATAAATATTTGCTGATTGCGACAAAAGTACAAGTGGATTTCCATTTGTTTCAATCGTTCCGTCAACAACTAATTCAGAAGCAAAACCTGGAATATCAATTTTTACTTCTTTCGAACAGGATAAAAACAAGCTAAAAGATATAAAAAGAATAATAATTCTTACACTCATATCCTCAAATATACGACTTATATAAAATACCTTAAGTTATTTCGTTCCGAACTGAGCAATTATTAATTGAGCTAATTCCTCTCCAATTCTGTCTTGCGCTTCATTTGTCGCAGCACCAATATGAGGCGTGCAAGCAATTTTAGGATGAGAGAGCAATACTTTTTTTGGATTAGGTTCATTTTCATAAACGTCTAATGCAATTCCAGCAACAGTTCCATTATTTAATGCTTCAATTAAATCTATTTCATCAATTACTCCTCCTCTTGCAGCATTTACAATTCTAACACCTTTTTTCATCAATGCAAATTCAGCAGAACAAATAACAGCGCTTCCATCCGCTTGTTTTGGAACGTGTATTGAGATATAGTCTAAATTCCCTAAAACACTTTTCAAGTCTGTTATTGGAGTGATTTCAATATCTATTTTATTATTCAATCCAAGCGGCACGCTAATATTTACCGGAGTTGAATACTGATCAATTGCAATAACATCCATTCCAGCCCCTAAAGCATAAGAAGCTAAACTTTGACCAATACGACCAAAACCAATAATTCCAAGAGTTTTTCCTCTTAATTCAACACCTTTAGCATAATTTTTCTTCAAAGTTGAAAAATCGCCACTTTCCATGTTCTTAAAAGAATCATGTAGAAAACGAGAAAGCGAAAATAAGTGTCCCATCACTAATTCTGCAACTGATTGTGAAGAAGAAGCTGGCGTATTAATAACAGTAATACCTTTTTCTCTAGCGTAAGCAACATCAATATTATCCATTCCAACACCACCTCGACCAATTAGCTTTAAGTTAGGACATTGGTCAATTACTTCCTTACGAACTGTTGTTGCAGAGCGAACTAAAATCATTTCAATTCCTTGCTCATTAACTGCAGACGCTAGGTCTTCTTGTGCTACTTTTTCTGTAATGACAGTAAATCCCGTGCTTTCTAATTGTTCTTTTCCAACTGAGGAAATTCCATCATTTGCTAATATTTTCATTGACTACTTTTATTAATCTATTTATTTTGAGAGAATTCTTTCATTGTATTTACTAAAACTTGCACGCTATCAATTGGTAAGGCATTGTAAATTGAAGCGCGGTATCCACCTACAGAACGATGCCCTGGGAGTCCAATAATTCCTGCAGCTTTCCACATTTGATCAAATTCCGCAGCTCTTGACTCATCGGTTAATAAAAAAGTGATGTTCATATTTGAACGATCTTCAACTTCTACTGCACCTCTAAATGCCGGATTTGAATCAATTTCATCGTACAATAATTTCGCTTTTGCACTATTCCTTTTTTCCATTTCTTGAACTCCGCCATTTGAAATTAAATTACGCAAGTTTAGCATTGAAACAAAGACAGAAAAAACTGGCGGTGTATTTAACATTGATTCCTTTTCAATTTGCTGTTTTAGGTCCAAGTAAGTTGGCATGAAAGGAGAAGAAGATTTTCCTAGAATTTCATCTTTTACAATGTATAAAGTTGCTCCAGCTGGACCAAGGTTTTTTTGAGCTCCAGCATAGATAATATCAAAATCAGCAACATTAATTACACGAGAAAAAATATCGGAGGACATATCACAACAAAGAGGTAAATCTGTTTTAGGAAATTCTTTAAACTGTGTACCAAAAATAGTGTTGTTAGATGTGAAATGAATATAGTCAACATCCGTAGGAACAGTATAATTTTTTGGTAAGTAGGTAAAATTTTTGTCTTCAGAAGAAGCGAACACATTTACATCAACGCCCACTTTTTTAGCTTCTTTTATTGCTGCTGATGCCCAAGTTCCTGTGTTGATATATCCAGCTTTTTTTTTATCGCGCATCAGATTTAATGCAACAATTGTAAAACCAAGAGAAGCGCCACCTTGAAGAAAAGCAACCGAATAACCTTCAGGAACATTTAAAGCTTCTTTTACTAAAGCAATAGCTTCATCCATAACCGCAACAAAGTCTTTGTGTCTATGGGAAACTTCGAGAATGGATAATCCATTAAAGTCTATTACGGCAGCTGCTGCTTGTTGAAATACTTCTTGAGGTAAAATACAGGGGCCTGCACCAAAATTATGTTTCATGAGTGATTACTTTTTAAGTTTGTAAAATTCTTGATTAATAATAAAATAGCTTTACAAATGTTTATTACTTGCTTAAAATGTTCAAAAAAAAAGCTGTCGGTTAGACAGCTTTAAAATTATTTCTCAGTTTTCTTAGCTACAGCTTTTTTTGCTGGCTTTTCTGCTTTTGCAGGTTTCTCAGCTATTACTTCTGTAGGCTTAGCAACTTTTTTTACTTTCGCAACAACAATTGGTTTAGCATCTTCTTTTCTTTTACGCGTATTTCCGTAAGAACCCATAGTTCTTTTCCCTTTTGCAGTTTTTTTATCTCCTCTTCCCATAATTAAGTATATTTTTATTCAATTTAATTTCAGTTGCAAAGTTATAAATCTTTTTTTAATAATTGCTTATTAAATTCGTTTTCAAGTGCCTGTCC
>JBILAB010000127.1:0-5510 GCA_044354455.1 Crocinitomicaceae bacterium
TGCTGCATTCCAATGGTTTTTTCTAATATTTTCCATTCAGCATCGCTTGGAATATGCCAACCCTCTGGAGCCAATTGATTTATATCTTCTATCGCAAAATGATTGTAAAGGTGTCCATAAGTTGAGTCTTCGAATGAACAGTAGGCTCCTAAACTTTGTGACCAAACTGAGTCTGCTTCAGTTGTTGCAATTTCAGTAATAAGCGACCCATCTCTATAATGCTCCACTTTTAAATTTTCAGCCATCCACCATTGATCGCCAATCTTTACAGTCTGATATAGGTTACCATCAATATCTGTCATTGTTCCTCTCTCAATGATAATTTCATTATTGGTATCTTTCTTACAAGCTTGAACAAGTAACAATAGCAGAATTAAAAGGGTGCCATTAATATTATTTTTACAAAGACTCATAGAATTAATTTTTTATAAATAATTGTGTTAAAACGATATTTCCAACTTCAACTTGAATATGGTACAATCCATTATCCAGAGTAGAAGTTTCTATCGCTTCACCTGTTATAGACAAAGCTGGATCCAGTGTTTTTTCTATAATTTTAACACCGAAAGTATTAAAAATCGTATAGGTGATTGGGGCAAGGAAACCGCTATATATATCCAAATAAAGTGTGCAATTCACAGGATTTGGATGCAAAAGAAACTCAAAACTGTCACCTCGTAGTTCAGGGCAAACAATTGCGATATCACGGTTATTGCATTTTCCAGGATAGCAACATAAATTTTCGATATTCAGATTAACTTCCGGGTCATAATTACAGGCCATTGAATCCATGCATCCAATTTTAATAGGAGTTTGGCAAGAACCTTCTAAATAACAAACATAACTTGAATTGTACTCTAAAAAATCTGGGTCATCACATCCACAAGATTGAGGATAGGATAAAAAGGGACTAAAGATCTCACCAGCTACCAATAAAGTATCTTTTGCAACATATTTAACTAGTGTCGGCACACCATTTACTAATTCTTCAAGTTCCAGGTTTATTTTAAAACTTAAATCTCCTTGTGTGGTTAATTGTGCGATTATTATTTGATTGCTATCTAGATTTACACCTGTCACACCTGAATTGCTTAAAGTAAATCCAGTACTTATAAATTCTTTTTTGGGAACAAGCGAGCCAAAAATTGTTGAATCGTTTCCAGAAGTAAAATCAACTACTCCAGCATCAAACCAAGTAAGTGGTGTTACAGTCATGGTATCAATTCCATCAGAACTTGTTAGTGGAATTCCACATGAAGGATCATTATTAACTAATAGTCCAGTTGAAATTAGCGTACTTCCCCCATCATTATTAATTCCACCTATGAAACTTCCATCATCATCTTGATTTTTTATAACTCCATAATACGTTTTAGCTCCTTGTTTTTTTACAACTTGTCCAAGTGTTAGCCAAGAATCAAGGGCAACAGTATTTTCTTCCAAGCTCACTTTTGTTATATCTTTCGCAAAAGACTTCCCGTCTAAAATATTATTAAAAAAAACTTCCGTACTTGTAATTTCAAAGGGATGATTTAGATCTCCGTATATTTTCTTCAAAATTGATCCTGGTGCTAAGTCAATAAAAATTCTATAAGTAGTAGACCCTATTGGAAGAATTCCACCGGAATTATCAGTGAAATCATTTGCGTCACTAACATAATATTTCTCTACAACAACATTCTCTATTTGTGAGAATAAAATAGTCGAATTAAGAAGAATACATAGATGTAAAAGACAAGATGTAAATGCTTTTTTCATTATTTAAAGTTTATAGGATATTCCAAGGACGAAGTTAGTCCCGTATCGAAAATTATCAAAATCAACCCATTTATTATTTGGCAGATTTACCAAATAAGATCGTCTAAAAGGAGTATTAAGAATATCGCGAACTGTAAGACTCGTAGAAAAATGCTTTCCTAAAGTTTTTGTAATTTTAAAATCTATAATATTTCGAGGTAATTCATAAACATCTGCATTTTCTTTTACCAAACCACCAATAACAAGACGTGGTCCTTGAATATTATAACTTAGCGTTGCTGTAAATCCCAATGAATCAGATGTATAGCTTACGATTGAATTGATAAGGTAAGGTGCTTGTCCGAACATTGGTCGGTAAACGGTATCAACGATAGTATACTCCTTAAATCCTTCTGGTGTGATAAAGAAATCTTTTCTAACAAATTCTGAAATTGATTTAACGTAAGTGTAATTTAATTTGATTTCAAAATTTTTGGTAATCTTTTTCTTTGCCTCAATTTCTAAACCCCTTACGGAAGAGGATTCAACATTATTCCAAGTAACTCCAGCACTTCCAAAACCAGCCTCAATATGATTTTTTAAGTCCTTGTAAAATAAACTCAATGAAACGTTGTCACCGTTATTAAAAAAAGTTTCTATTCTAAAATCATAATTTGCTATTTGTACTATTTTCAAATCTGAATTACCATATATATTATTTCTGAATTCGTTATCGTAGAAAGCAGCATCATTTAGTTCCCTGAGTGAAGGTCTAGCTATTGTTTTACTATAATTAAATCTAAAATTGGTTTCACCAAACTTTTCTGACTTTATTTTATAGATAAAACTTGTACTTGGAAGAAAATCGACTTGCTTGATAGCAGTTGCATTTATTAAAGGATATCCACCAACATTTTCTCGTCTAATATCATTTCTCCCATAACCAAGTTCGTTGTATTTGTCTATATCTGTAAAAATATCAGTTTGTTCCACTCGAAGCCCTCCTGAAAAACGAAATGATTTAAAAAATTCGTAATCGATTAAAGCAAATGCAGCATTAATATTACAATTTCCAAAAGAATGTAAGAACGGAAAATCAAAATTTTGATATACAAAGTCAATTGTGCCATTTTGCATTACAAATCTATCTTGGGACAGAAAAGAACTTAAATCACTACTAGTAAGAATTGGATCCTGCAGGTTATTTCCTTTAGCAACTCGTGTTTCGTAATTATCTGTCTTCTTAAAATTTCGTTGTGATGCAATACCAAATTTAATTTTCCTTGCTAATTTAGAGGCATTATTAAGAATTGGTAATTCTGCAGAAAGTCTAGTGTCTAAAATATTTTCAATTAAAAAACGATCAAATCTTCTTATTCCATCTCCAGCTGTAGGTGAAAACTGGTAAGATGAGACAGAGTCATTTACTGCATCATAAGAATACTCAGTTGCTTTGAAATCTGGCGCGATACTATTTCCACTTGTAAATGAAGAATTAAAATCAATTTTTACTTTTGATTTAGGAAGATAATTTTGAGATGCTATTTGATATACCATTTGTTTACGCTGTTCGTAAAAAATATTTTGACGAACAACAATATCTAAAGTTCCGTCATCAGGTATGGTTTGAAATTTAACAACATCGTTAGTACCTGTAAAATTTGGCATAAACAAAAATGATAACTTATTATTTTCATTGATTTTTAATGCTAAATTACAAAGAGCGCTCCATGAATTTGTTTCTCTACTTATTTCTGCATAATCTTGTGTTTCAAATGGAAAACCTTGTGATTCAAACCCAATACGTTGTGATATTCCATTTGGATCATATCTAATTGATGAACCGTATCTTAATCCAACAATATAGCCAAGTTCCTTTCCAAAAAATAATTTCTGATCTCCAATACTAAAGCTATTTGAAAAATTTAAAGGAGCTTTTCTAATCTTAGTTGACCAATTATTATTAAAACCATTATTGTAATCAGTACCATTTGGATTTAATATCAAAAAAGCCTGCGGTTTGTATGAAGAATTGTATAACTCAAGAGCTTGCTCGTAGCTTGCATTATCATTAATTTGACCAGAAGATAAAAGACCTAACTTAACTAAACCCAATCTAAAATATAAATTTCCATTTGGATTTCCATCCAACCAGCTATTTATTCCTATTTGAGAGAAATAGTCTCCTAAGCCCAAGGCGGCTAACTCTTGGTATTGAGAAGGCGCAAGATTCGGAGCTTTTAAGCTACCAATATTGTGTCGTCTAAATCCATCATCAAAACCCAACCAATCTGTTGAACTCCTATCAGAAGTTATGAAATCCTTATAAGTATTTTGAGAATTATAACCAACCTGAGTTTCTGCAGTTAAGGTAAATTTTCCAGGATAATCTTTAGTTTCAACTGAAATATATGCACCCGCCCAATCACCAGGAAGTTCAGGGCTTGCAGTTTTGGTAATTACAATATTATCAATTAAACTTGTTGGAAATATATCTAATTTAATATTGTTTGTTAGAGGGTCTAAGGTTGGAATTCGAGAACCATTTAATGTAGTTTTCACATAACGGTCTCCAATTCCTCTAACTGTAATTAAACCTCCATTTGTTGATACACCCGAAACTCTTGTGATAGCTGCGGTAACATTTTGATCTCCCGTTTTTTTCATTGTTTCAGAAGATATAAAATCGATTGTAGTAGCTGAGTTAACTTTAAGTTTATCCATGAAATAATCGTTGGATTTCTTTTGTTTGGCTACAATCTTAACCTCAGCTAAATTCTTAATGCTATTGTATTCAATTAAATTATAATTTTTAGTGATTACTTGATTGTTTATTAATTTGACAGATTCCGTAATAGTATCAAATCCTATGTACGTGATGGAAATAGTATAATTACTACTTGAGGGAAATTTTAAAGTGAATAATCCATCTAGATCAGTTCTGGTTATTATACTTTTATCTTCGATAGTAGCGACCTTTACTCCAATGATTACTTCTCCATTTTTATCAGTTATCTTTCCTTGTAATGAACCTTGTGCAAACGAATAGTTGTGCGTTAAGAATAATAAAAATATACAGGTGACTAATCTCATGCGCTCTATAATTATATTTTAAAATTTAATAATTTTTTATTTATACTATTTCACTTGCATTTTCAAGTGAATATTTAATTCGTTTTAAGAATTTTCTTCAAAATAAATCAATATAAAAAACTTAGGTATTATTTAGATATTAATAAATGATTAATAAAAATTAATTGTCTATTTTATGTGCTATAGTTTAAAATTTATTTATTAAACAGTATAGACAAATAAAAAATATTAGTTTTTAATCACTCTTTCGATATAAATAACATCAGATAAAGCGACTTTAAAAATATATAACCCTGGTCTATATGAGCTTAGGTCATGTACTATTGAATTACCTAATGCAGTATCTTCAAAAACTAATTTCCCTTGAGAATCATATAAATTAAAAGTGTATTGATCATTTGTAGGTAATGATATCACAATAGTGCCATTAGTTGGATTTGGGTATATTGAAAGGTTATTAGTTAAATCTTCAGATATACTATTTGTCAATGCTAAATTTAAAATTTCAAGAACGCAATTGATAGAGTCTAAAAACTCATAAGTTCCAGAAGAAGTATAAGTTTGACCATTTACCATCCATGTGTATGAATCTAAAGTATCTATATTTACTATATTTTCTTGTAGTTCTCCACTTATATCCCAAGAACAAGATGTTGAATTAAAGACTGCTGTTTGCCAAC
>JBILAB010000129.1:0-5464 GCA_044354455.1 Crocinitomicaceae bacterium
AAATTATACCAAAACGAAGGGCAAAGATACTATTTTTCTTTAAAAAGAAAAAATCATTTTACTCATCTCGGCTACTATTCTTTTTGCTTTTGTCTTCAGGAGTAAAAGGAAGTGGATTTGCATGAATTAATTTTTGGAATTTCCGCGTCCTAAAAACATCAAGCGCTATATAGATTGCACTTCTAAAAGACTGCTCAGAAGCACAATTTTTTCCTGCAATATCAAAGGCAGTTCCGTGATCAGGAGAAGTTCGAACAATTGGCAAACCTGCTGTAAAATTAACCCCGTCATCAAAAGAAAGTGCTTTAAAAGCTGCTAGACCTTGATCGTGATACATCGCTAAAACACCATCGTATTGACTTCGTGCTGGAGAACCAAAATAACCATCTGCGGCAAAAGGTCCAAAGGCTAAAATTCCTTCAGCTTTACAAAATTGAATCGCAGGTTGAATAGTTTCAGATTCTTCAGAGCCTAATTTTCCATTTTCGCCAGCATGCGGATTTAAACCAAAGACAGCAATTTTAGGTTTAGTGAGATTAAAATCTTTTTTCAAACTTTGTTCAAATGCTTTAATTTTTTCAACTATTAAATCTTTGGATAAATTCTTGCTGATTTCTTTAATTGGAATATGACTTGTTACCAATGCAACCTTGAGTGTTGGAGAAACTAAAATCATTAGAGCCTCTTTAACACCAGATAAATCTGCTAAATACTCCGTATGACCTGGGAATTTAAAGCCTGCTTTTATCATTCCGTCTTTAGAAAATGGCGCAGTTACCAGAACATCAATTTTCCCTTCAGAAATATCTTGTGTAGCAGCTTCCAATGCTTTAAAAGCATATAGGCCTCCTTTTTCCGTGCCTTGCCCCACTGATAATTCTACTTCCTCTGTCCAAACATTTACAACATTCACATTATTTTCAAGTGCTTGACTAGCATTTTTACAGATTTGAATGCTAAAATCATCCATTTCCAATAACCCTTGATAATGCGACAAAACTTTTTCAGAACCATAAATTATCGGCGTAAAATCCTTAAGAATTCTAGCGTCACGTAATGCTTTTAGAATAATTTCAGGTCCAATTCCATTGACATCTCCAATGGTAATCCCAACTTTAATTAAAGCTTGTTTTTCCGTATCTATTTCCATTAAGACGAGTGATTTTTTAAAAATTGATACAATAAACGCACACCTGAACCAGTGCCACCTTGACCTTTATAATCTTCTCGACTATCAAGCCAAGTTGGACCTGCAACATCCATATGAATATAAGGTGCTTTTAAAAAATGCTCTAAAAATTTTCCGGCAGAAATCATACCTGCATTTGGTCCGCCAATATTCTTTAAGTCTGCAATTTTAGATTCCATGTGTTTTGCATAATCATCCCAAAACGGAAAGCGAACAACGCGCTCATGCACTTCATTTCCTGCTTTCTCTAATTCTTCAAAATAGTGATTTTTAGCATTTCCCATAATTATGCTAGCTTCGGTTCCGATTGCGCGCAATGCAGAGCCAGTTAAAGTTGCTGCGTCGATTACAATTTCTGGATCGTACTTCATAGAATAAGAAAGAGCGTCTGCCAAAATCATTCTTCCTTCAGCATCCGTATTTAAAACCTCAACACTTGAGCCATTATACATTGTGATTACATCTCCAGGAGTGTATGCATTTCCTCCCGGTCGATTATCTGTCGCTGGAATTAATACAATGATGTGTAACTTTAATTTTTGCAAAGCTGCCAAATACAATGCTCCAGCAACAGCAGCAGCGCCAGCCATATCACATTTCATGCAATCCATAGAACCTGGAGTTGGTTTTAAACTTAAGCCGCCTGTATCATAAACAACGCCTTTTCCAACTAAAACAATTGGTTTTTTATTAATCGCTTTTTTGTGCTTGTATTCTGCTATTGTAAATGTTGGAGGATCAATAGAGCCTTTATTAACTGCCAATAAACCTCCCATTTTTAAAGATTCTATCTGGGTTTTTTCTAATACTTGGACTTGAAAATTTGCTTCTTCACCTAATTTTACAACAGCTTCAGCTAATTGCAAGGCATTTAAATCAGAAACCGGAGTATTTACAGCATCTCTTGCCCAGAAAACTGCTTTAATGGTATCATTTAATTCGTCAATTTTTTCTTTTTCTACCTCATCAGATAAAATAATCTCTGTTAAAGTATGCTTTTTAGGTTTACTTAAGTATTTTAAAAATTGATAATTTGTTAAAGCAATACCTTCGGCAAGGAAACACGAATTTTTTGATTTACCGATAATTGAAATTGCTTCACAATCAGCACAAATCATATCGTGAATTCGAGAACCTATCACACGCAATTCTTCAGGTTTTTGATCGTCAAAAACAAAAAATACAAAACTATTTGAAAGCCTTAAATAATCAAATTTCTTTGTGCCAGTAATAATTCCGGCAATACTATGAGAAAATTGCGGATCGAAATCTTTGCTTTTACTTTTCTTATCGATTAAATAAATGCAACTGCTATTTTCTTTATTTGTAGCTTCTTGTTTTACTGAAATCATGGTGGTGTTTTTTGTACAAAGTTAATGAAGTTAAACTTTCAATTAAGAAAAAAGTTGGGCGCTTTCTTCTTCGAGGAATTTTTCAATCAATCGAGGGATTGGAAAGTCATCAATTTGTGAGGGAAATAATTTTTGCTCCCCCTGCTGAAGATTTATTTTTTTTACGCGCTGAAATACAAAAGTTGCAAATATATGCTGATGCGATAAGATGTGTTTGTACTCTTTTGAAACAAAGTCAAAGTTATGAGTTTGCAGAAAAGTCGCCTTTTTTTCCTGAGAAGTAAATTCAAAAAGTGGGAATTGAAATAAGTTTTGCCAAATATCCTTCTCAGTTCTTTTTATCATGGCGATTTTTCCTTCAGCGTCTTGCGCTATTTTAAAAATAAAATATCGGGGACTTATCTTCACTTTTTTATTTTTCACTGGGCGAATTTTAATTGTACCAGCAGCAAATGAAAGACAAGAAAATTGAAGGGGACACTTTTCACACAATGGATTTGCGGGTAAACAGTGAAGCGCTCCAAATTCCATGATTGCTTGATTGTAGATATTTGGAACTTCAGAAGAAATTAATTCATCCGCCAAATTTTGGAATTCTTTTTTCCCAATTCCTGAATCAATTGGAGTTTCTACATTAAAAACCCGACTTAAAACTCTGTATACATTGCCGTCAACTACAGCTTTAGATTCGTTGTATGCAAAAGATGCAATTGCAGAAGCAGTATAAACGCCAACGCCTTTTAAGAGAATCAGCGCTGCAAAATTTTTCGGGAATTCACCTTTTAAATCAAAATAAATGTATTTTGCAGTTGTGTGTAGATTTCTTGCTCTGCTGTAATACCCAAGTCCCTGCCATAAATTCAACACTTCTTGTTCATTTGCTTGCGCCAAATCTTTAATTGTTGGAAAGCGCTTTATAAACTTTAAATAATAGGAGGTGCCCTGTTCAATTCTTGTCTGTTGTAGAATTATTTCACTCAACCAAATAAAATAAGGATTTGTGGTCTCTCGCCAAGGAAGATTTCGTTTATTTTCTTGGTACCATGATATTATAGTTGCTTGAAATTCAGACATTTGATAAATAGTTGATAAATATTTTGTGAAAATTAAAAATATATTCTTTTTGAACTATACTTTTGTGCGCAATAATAGATTATTTAACCTAATAAAAATTACAAATGACCAAAGCAGAGATCGTTGCAGACATTGCATTAGAAACAGGATTAGAAAAAACAGAAGCCCTTCGTGCAGTGGAGGCTTTTATGAATTCCATTAAATCATCTTTAAGTAAAGGAACAAATGTTTATTTAAGAGGTTTTGGAAGTTTTATTGTGAAAGAACGCGCAGAAAAAACAGGGCGAAATATTTCCAAAAAAACAACAATTATTATTCCAGCTCACAATATTCCTTCTTTTAAACCTTCAAAAACGTTTGTTGCTGAAGTAAAAAGCAAGGTGAAAATTAAATAATATAGCCGCGTTTATTAATTTCCAAAAAAAAGCTTAACTTTGCTCTCCTTATTTTTTAGGGGAAAAATTTTATTTGGAATTTAAGAACACTAAAATATAGCATTATGCCAAGCGGTAAAAAAAGAAAAAGACATAAAATGGCTACGCACAAGCGTAAGAAACGACTTCGTAAAAATCGTCACAAAAAGAAGAAATAATCTTCTAATGATTTCATAATGAAGCTCAGTGTTAATACCGCTGAGCTTTCATTGTATAAACCTATAAAAATCATATTGTGAATTTAGAATTAGTCGTTGACGCTCGTAACACTGGTATTTGGCTTGCTCTTTTGCGTGATGGAAAACTCATAGAGTTACACGAAGAAAGAGGAAATACAGATTTCGCCGTTGGCGATGTTTACTTAGGTCGTATAAGAAGAGTGGTGCCAAGTTTAAACGCTGCTTTCGTAGATGTTGGCCACGAAAAAGATGCTTTCCTTCATTACTTAGATTTAGGATTACAATACAACTCTTTTGCAAAATTTGTAAAGGATTCCATTCATGGAAAACAAAATGTTCCAGATTTGATGTATTTCAAAATGGACAAAGATTTGCAGAAAGATGGGAAAATGACCGAGACGGTATCCTCTTCTCAGCAAGTATTAGTTCAGGTCGCTAAAGAACCAATTTCAACTAAAGGTCCACGTTTATCTGCTGAGGTTACACTAGCAGGAAGATACATTGTTTTAGTGCCATTTTCTGAAAAAATTTCTGTCAGTCAAAAAATCAAGGATAACGCTGAAAGAGCTCGACTTAAAGAATTAATGGATCGAATTAAGCCAAAAAACTTTGGTGTTATCATTCGAACTGTAGCAGAACACAAGGCAACTATCGATCTTGAGAATGACTTGCAGAATTTATTAGATAAATGGAAAACTATTCACGAAAACCTTAAGGGAGGGAATGCTCCAAAAAGGATTTTAGGTGAATTAAATACCACAACATCAATTTTAAGAGATTTATTAAATGCTGATTTTACAAATATTCATGTAAACGACGAGAAGTTACTTGCAGAAATGAAGGAGTATATTTCAGTGAATGTTCCAGGTAAAGAGAAAATCCTAAAGCATTACGATGGAAAATTGGCAATTTTTGAAAAATTTGAAATCAGCAAACAAATAAAAACATTGTTTGGTAAGAAAGTTCAAATGCCAAGTGGCGCATATTTAATTATTGAGCATACTGAAGCAATGCACGTCATCGATGTGAACAGTGGAAATCGAAAAGGTGCTACAGGTCAAGAAGCAAATGCCTTAGCAACAAATTTAGAGGCAGCAGAAGAAATTGCTCGCGTACTTCAACTAAGAGATATGGGCGGAATCATTTGTGTTGATTTTATTGATATGCATGATAAAGAAAACAATAAAATTCTTTTTGAAAAAATGAAGAGTTTTATGAAATCTGATCGCGCAAAAC
>JBILAB010000130.1:0-5431 GCA_044354455.1 Crocinitomicaceae bacterium
ATATCCATCGAAGAATAGAACGCATCCTTACAATCTGAATTTCTATTTTTACCTTTTGAAGTTGCGATAAAAGGAATATTCTTTTTAGACAAGTGCTTTACAAGCTTTTGACCTAACAAACCATTGGAACCAGTAATTAATATCATCATAGTTCCCAAATTGATTTTTTTCGCTTTGACTGAAATTTAAAATAGTGTTTATGTTCCAAAATCCAAGCCATTATTAGGTAAAGTAAAACAGAAGAACCCAAGGTGCAAAAAGAAAAGTAGATGAATCCTAAGCGAACCTTATTTGTGCGAATTCCAAGTTTCTGAGCCCACCATTCACAAACGCCAAATGATTGCATTTCAAAGAAAAAAATTATTTTTTGAAAAAATCTTTTCATTTATTCAAAAGTTTAATGCCTATCGAACAATTCAGACAGCGGTTGCGCACACAAAATTGCTTATAAATTTCCAAATTTGCTTGCGAATCAAAAGCATTTTTTGGAACAATACCAATAACAGACCATTTTCTTGTAACATAATTGCTTTCTGTTGGCAAATACTTTAACAATTCAATCGCTTGATTAATATAACATACGTTATTCTCAAGATGTGCTTTTCGATATAAAAACAAAGGAATAGCATTGACCAATATATTTTGAAGAATTGATTTATTATTTAAAAGAACGTTTTGTGAAGAAAAAAAATCAACTAAATCTATTGGAGTAATGTCCCAAAAAGGAAAATTAAAATCAAATTCACTTACAAATTCTGAAAAAAGTTGGAGACGTTTTTTAGGGAAACTATTTGGACGAAGGCCTTTTAAGCGCCATTGATAAAATTGAGATTCGAAAAAATTACAATCTATGTTATTTATAAAACCTGCATATTGCTCCAAACTTTTTGTTCTCAATCCTTTAGGCAAAGCTAAAAATTGTTGAATATCAAAGGATATCGCCAAAGACTCAAATGGCTGTTGGTTTACGATTGATCCAAATGAACGAGCAAAAAGAATATAAAGAAGATGCTTATCATCCAAAAACTGTATTTTTTGAAGTTCCAATAATTTCCGCTTCAATCTTGTTTCTATCGCTCGATCTTTCATGTTAGTATGATAAATACGAGGGATTTCTAAAATTAAATTCGTACAAGGAATATCAAAAGACATAGCATTAAGCTTATTGAAATTCTCGTAATGTTTTGAATCAATGTGCGTTTTCAATTCTATTGTTGGAATAATTCTTCCATTTTGCACAACTTCTTTGTCATTATTGTACACAACATGCAAAATAACATTGTTATATGCCTTATCTAAATGGTGTTTGTGCTTGTACCAGTCCGATGCATTAATATGGATTTCAATAGAACCAAACCATTTTAAATCGTCATAGAGAATAGAAGCCTCCTGAAAATCTGGTCCTGACTCAAATTCATTGTGTGTACCAAAGTCTAAAATTGTAAATTCTTTCTTATCGAATAAGGATAGTTTTGGAAAAGGTAAGCGTTTCATTTTCCAAAGAAAATGCAAGTATTTTTCGTTCATAAATAATCATTAGACTATTTAAGATACAAAAAAAAGCGCTTTAAAAGCGCTCTTTAAAAAAATTATCGTGGTAAAGGAGTTATATAATTCCTCCAGCTAGGATCTGCTGGAAGAGCAGTGTTTTGATCAAAATCAGTACTTGTAATTTTTACTGTTGTACGTCTATTTAACTGATGTAATTCCTCAAATTTTACCTTGTCTGTAAGTTTATATTGATTAATATAAACTTCTGTTAAAGTTACTTCTTCACCATTTTCTAAAATCAATTTTGCTGGCTCGCTTTCTCCTTTTCCAATTGGTTTTATTCGGCGAGAATCTATGCCTTTATCAACTAAAAAATTATAAACTGCTTTAGAACGATTTTCAGATAGGGCTTGATTATGAATCTCTGTATCTCTAGCATCCGTATGAGAATATAAATCAATCGTAATATTTTGATTCTCATCTAATAATTGAAACAAATATTGTAAGGAATCATTAGACATACAAGAAGCATCATTTATAAATGTCCATTGATCTAATGGATAACGAACCTCTGGTGGTCTTATTTCTGCAATTGGCAATAAGGTCATTTCAATTAAGAAGCTTTGACTTTGATCTAAACCAATCGTGCTAAATTTTGCACCTCTTTTATCCTCATAGTAACCTTGTTTAGATGCTTTTAAAGTATAACTCTTGTCTACCAATATATATCGAGACTTATCCTTTTTTTCAATCCATTTTTCAGTTTTACCTTTTTCTTTTCCTTTGTCACTCGTTATGCCTTCCCATTTTGTTCCATCTGATACAACTACTTCAACTTTTGCACCTTCTATTTTTTTTGTCTTGTTGCCAGCCTCATATACTACAACTTTTAAGTCAAATAGGTTGGGAGGCACTGAATAACTCCAAATATCAGCAGTATATTCGTTGCTCGATGAAGTTTTTCTCTCAGAAGTAAAAAAACCTGATTTACTATCAATAATACAAATACCGTAATCATTCCCAATAGAATTAATCGGATAGCCCATATTTTTAATATTGTTCCATTTATTTTCAACTCCATCTCTCTGAGCAACAAAAATGTCTAAACCACCAATTCCTACATGACCATTACTAGCAAAATAAAGATCTCCTTTAGGGCTAAGAGAAGGAAAAAGCTCATCAGAAAAAGTATTTATTTCTGAGCCCAAATTATGAGGTTCACTTTCCCATACTTTATTTTTTTTATCATATAAAACATACCATAAATCTTTTCCTCCATAACTTTTTTCTCCTTTTGAATTCATCATCATGTCTGATGCAAAAATCAACATATTTCCATCTTCGGTAATACAAGGATGTCCTACTGAAATTGAATCTGCAGTCTTTAAAATCAATTTAGTAGGATTTTCAAACTCTTCTCCGTTAACATCTACCTTCCAAATATCACACCCTAAACTAACTTTTGATGGATTAGGACAACGAGTAAAATACATCGTTTTTCTCTTAGAATCGAAACAAACAGATCCTTCGCTTTGTGAAGTGTTTATTATGCCTTTTGTGTCAATTGATTTAACATCTGCAGGATTACCTTTTTCATCATAGGTAGCCATAAAAATATCCATATATTTATGGCCAATTATTAAATCTCTAGCTGAACCGAAGGATTCATCCCGACTTGTTGCAAAATAAAGAACCTTGCTTTTCTTATCAGCAAAAGAAGGTGCCATGTCATATTTATTACTATTTATCTTAGTTTCACATTTTATTACAACCGTTGATTCATCTGAGCTAACATCTTTATATTTTTGTATCGAAGCTATTGCATCTTCAATTTCTTTAAACATTGTTTTTGGAGCATTTTTTTTGTAAAATTCATAAACCTTTAGTGCATTTGAAAAATCTCCCATCATTTTTAGCATGTTTCCCTTGTAAAAATAAACTTCAGGAACACGTTCAAAATACTTAAGCTCTACACAAACTCCGTACCATTTATTTGCTTCTTCATACCTAGAAAGGTATCTGTTTGATTCAGCAATATTAAATGCCATTGCCCCTTTTTCCCTAATTGTGCCTTTTGTACCTAATCTCTTATAGGCACTTTCACATTTTGAAAGGGCTAAAAAGTAGTTTCCAGAGTAAAATACTTTGTTAGCTTCAAATACATATTTCGGCATTGGACGTTCTTTTTCTTGAAGATCTTGAGCTATTAAAACTCCATAAAAGGAGAAAAAAATAAAGAAAAAAATTGCGAATTGTTTCATTTAAATTTATATTAAAATTTATTATCTAAAGAAACAAAAATACTAAAAATTTATTAATTTAGACAATAGTTCCGCCAATCTGCTATCAAAATTAAAAATGATTTAGGTAATTCTGATTCAAAAAATAGTTTTTGTTTTGTTTTAGGCTGAATAAAACCCAATGATTTAGCATGTAATGCTTGCCCAGAAAGTAATTCGAAAGATTTTTCTACGAATTTCCGATAAGGCACTGAAATAGTACCGTTTAAAATCTTATTCCCTCCATATTCTAGATCATTAAACAGCGGATGACCAATGTACTTCATATGAACTCGAATTTGATGGGTTCTTCCAGTTTCTAATTTGCATTCGATTAAGGTAACTAAGCCAAAGCGTTCTATAACTTTATAATGTGTTTTAGCGAATTTACCAAAATCTGAATCTGGGAAGACTGTCATTACTTTTCTGTTTTTTAGAGACCTCCCAATATTTCCTTCAACAAAACCATCTTCTTTTAAATCTCCCCAAACTAATGCAATGTATTTGCGTTCAGTTGTTCTATCATAAAACTGCTTGGCAAGATGTGTTAAAGCCATTTCTGTTTTAGCTACGACAAGAATTCCTGTAGTATGTTTGTCAATTCGGTGAACTAATCCAGGTCGACCATAATAATCATTTGGAGGATTTGGTAAATTATTGATGTGATAAACCAAAGCATTTACCAATGTTCCAGAATAATTTCCGTAACCAGGATGTACCACCATGTTTGCGGGCTTATTTACAATGAGTAATTCATTGTCCTCGTATAAAATTTCAATTGGAATATTCTGGGGAATCAACTCAAATTCTCGAACAGGGTATGGCAATACCATTGCCACTTCATCTCCAGGTTTTACTTTGTAATTCTGCTTTTCTTTTTTGCCGTTTACATGAACATTTCCATTTTTTGCAGCGACCTGAATTTTATTTCTTGAGGTATTTGGAAGCCTGTCTAAAAGATACTTATCAATACGAATTATTTCTTGTCCTGGATCAACCTTAAATCGATAATGTTCGAATAATTCTTCTTCATTATCCAACTCAAATGCTGCATCATCTTCGATCAATGTTTTATTACTTTCCATGATTTTTGAGAAACTTGAGGTATTTGGAGAAAAAAGTAACCAGAACTAAAATTTGTTAGATCTATTTGATTTTCATTCGTTTTAAGCAATATTCTTCCTGTTTGGTCTAATAGGATTTTTTCGAGATTATAATCTTCTTGTGGTAGAATAATTTGAAAAATATCAGTTGTAGGATTTGGAAATATTTTAATATCAAAAGTTTCTTCATTAATACCAATAAATTGATCTAATTTAGTAGAAAAAACAGGACGAATCATTGCAGTACCTGAAAAAGGAGAAGTTAACCAAGTTGCCCCGCCATTTACACTAAATTTAATTTTTGATGAAAAATCTAAATTTCGATCTAAACCTAAATTTAAACGTTCCTGATCTAATTGACGCCAACCAACAAAAAAACTTGTGTTTACTGGGACTTTTATAGTGTCAAGAAAATAATACGTCACAAATTCTTCGTCGCCAGTTGGATAAATTGGATTTCTAGGATTAAAAACATCATCTTCATACAAAATTTGGTCAGGCTCATCATCATTTTCTGACCAAACTGTGAGTAAAAATAATTTATTAGATACATCAACT
>JBILAB010000204.1:0-3331 GCA_044354455.1 Crocinitomicaceae bacterium
CATCAGAGGCAGCACAAACAAATCCGTTGTTTTTATCAAACATTTTGATATCAAAGAGCATTTTACAGTCATTTTTCATACTATTGGAAGTCCAAGTGGCGCCACCATCATGTGATACCATCATATTAGCAGGAGAACCTACACGACCTACGGCGTAAATATGTATTTTATAGTCTATTTTTCCGTGATTAATGTATTGTTCTTTAACAATATCAATGGCACAAAGTCCTTTAACATAAGGGCCTTTATAGTCAACAGGCTTCCAAGTTTTGCCACCATCTCTGGTTCCATACAGTGGAATAGAGTCGGTTACGTTGGGAAAGTAATCTGTTCCAACCGTACCCGAAAAACCAACTAAATTATCCACAAAGGCAATGGTTCGGAAAAAAGTTCCTTTTTTTTCCAATTGTTTTTCCCAGGTTTCGCCACCATTTTTTGTGTGGTGAATACTTCCGTAACCGTTTACATACCAACCTTCTGTTTCATTGATGAAAGTGATATCATCTTGTTTCCCAGGATAGCGCTCCGTATTCAATTTTTTCCAACCTTTTTCGGGTAGTTTAACTTCTTCTTTTTTAGCAAGCGTCTCGTTACTCCCATTTACTTGAGCATATAAATTACCCCAGCTAAAAATTATTACAAATAAAATTAGCCAGCAATTGATTTTGGTGTTGTTATTCATTTTATATATAATTATTTCAAATTTTAGTTTTGTTAAAATTTCCGGGTGCTACTTCCCATTCCAAGCATCCATTATTCCTGATTTTATATCAGTATAACTTGAGAATAGATAAATCACTAGAACAATAATTAGGATTGTTTTCCAGTGGGTTTTTACTAAAGTTTTTAAGTCGTTTAAGAATTGATTCATGTCTGTGATTTTAAGGGTTAAATTAAAGTCATAGGGTTTGGTTTCAGATGTTTTAACAAATTCAGACAAGTCGGTTTTCAATACATCACCAAGTACTTTTACGGAATAAAGACTTGGTTTTACCTCGTTATTCTCAATTCGTTGAATTGTTCTTTGAGTTAAACCGGTTTGTTCTGAAAGTTCTTTTTGAGACATATTTAGACTTGTTCTAATCTCTTTTAATCTTGCGCCAAATTCCATATTGTAAATATAATTTTACCCATTCAAAAAAAGTTAGACATCTTACCGACATTTAGACGTCATTTTAATACAAAATTAAAGAACAAACATAATAATTTGTTCAAGAGTCATTTTTTATTGAATAGACACAAAAAAACCCGACACTTTCGTATCGGGTTTTGTTTAGCTCCTCCTCTTGGACTTCCTTCGGCTCCATTTCATTTCGCTCAGGACAAACTTCTCGTCCAAATCGATCCAAACAAAAAAGCCGATCAATAATGACCGGCTTTACGCTCCTCCTCTTGGACTCGAACCAAGGACCCTCTGATTAACAGTCAGATGCTCTAACCGGCTGAGCTAAGGAGGAATTTCCCTCAAAAATTGAGAGTGCAAATATAAAAAATTATTTTAAAAATTTGAAATAAAAGCTAAAAATTATTAGCCTTCTTTTTATTCTAATTTATTTAATGGTGGTGGCCATGTTCTCCGTGAACGTGTCCGTGTGAAATTTCATCTTCATTTGCTTCACGAACAGAAATAATTTCTCCAGAAAAATGTAAAGCTGTTCCTGCAAGCGGGTGATTGAAATCCATTTTTACATTCTCATCATCCACTTCGATAATTCTACCACGCAACTGATTTCCTTCATTGTCACTCATGGGCACAAGCGCTCCAAGCTTGAACATTTCGGTATCAAAAATCCCCTTTTCATCATGAAAAATAGTTGTGGGAATCATTGCAATGTGTTGCGCATCATGTTCACCATAAGCGAGTGCTGCAGGAATGTGGAAATCAAAAAAATCACCACTCGTTTTTCCTTCAATATTTAACTCAAAATCTGGTAACATTCCACCAACTCCGTATAAAAATACAAGTGGGTTTTCATTTGTCGTTTCTTCAATGTGTTCTCCGGTTTCTTGATCTGAAAGTTTGTATTTCAAAGAAACAACTGAATTTGCTGTAATTTTCATAAGTAGTTTTAGCTTAGTAGATTCGTATTATTACTTTTTACGCACCAATTCTTTCACAAAGTTAGGAAGTGCAAATGTATTGGCGTGAATGTCTTCGTTGTAATACCGGAGGCCTTCTTTTGAGACAAATTCTTGTATTTCAGTCTTGTTTTTTACTTCTTTTAAAGTAATATCACCTTTAATACCATACTGAAAACTCCACATTCCTGTAGGGTAGGTAGGGACAAAAAACAAGGAAATAGGGGCCTTATCAAGACCAAAAATAGTTTGTAAGGTTTGATTTAATTCAACAAATGCTTTCTCATTAAATTTTGGAGATTCTCCTTGAGCGACTAAAATTCCGTCGTTTTTTAAAGCGGCATAACAGTTTGTGTAAAATTCCACAGAAAATAAACCCTCAGCTGGACCAACAGGGTCAGATCCATCAACAATAATAATATCATAAGAATTTGGATTAGCATTCTTCAGGAATTCAATTCCATCATCTACAAGCAAGGTTAATTTTGGATTATTAAATTCTGTAGCGATTTTTGGCAAATGAATTTTACATGCTTCAATTACTTCACCATCAATTTCAACCATTGTAACCTGTTCAATATTTTTGTGACGTAGCACTTCTCTTGCAGTTCCACCATCACCACCACCAATAATTAGTACATTTTTGGCATTTGGAAGTGAGAATAGCGCAGGATGTGAAATCATTTCATGGTAATGGAATTCATCTTTTTCCGTTGTCATCACCATATCATCTAAAGCCAGCATTTTGCCGTATTTATAGGATTCTAAGATTCGAACCCGCTGAAATGGAGATTGCACATCAAATAAAACATCTCCTGTAAAGCGAAGTGAAAGCGCTTGTTCTTCGTCTTTATCAGTAAACCAAACATTGCGCGTATAAAAATCAGGATTTTTCCATTCTGCAGCTTTTTGACGCATGCTGGTAATATCGAAGTCATTTCTTTGTAATAGATTGACAGAACCGCGCTTTAATTCTAGTGCAGAATAAGATTTTGCTCCAAAGCATTCTTTTAAATGGTCAAATGAAATCCATGCATTCATTTCTCCACACGTAAATAAATCAACCGCAGCATAGCCGTATTCTGGCCAAGTATGAATTGCTAGGTGACTTTCTTGAATAACTACAACGCCAGAAACACCATAGGGCGAGAAATGGTGAAATGTAGAATTTATAACAGTAGCGCCGGCTTTTTGCGCAGCTGCAACCATGTCTCTTTCAATTGCGCTGACATCGTTCATGATGTGTGGATCA
>JBILAB010000131.1:0-5370 GCA_044354455.1 Crocinitomicaceae bacterium
ATCCAATAGTTTTTCGTCGTATGAATAAATCATGGCGTGTTGACGATTTTTTAAAAGAGGCAATAGCATATTATAAAAATCTTGAAGATGATTTAAACATCAAATTAATAAAACCTTTGTTTTTAAGACGTTTATTTTCCTCTCTTCAAGAAAAGGAGTTTTGGGAAAAAAGACAAATTGAAAAAGAGTATTCAGCATATTTAGAAATTCTTACTACTGAAGATTTAAATTATTCATTAACCAAAAATGATTTTGGAAGTGGCCGTGTAAAGCAAGCCTTTTGGATTGAAGCACAAACTTACTATACTTCCCAAATTAACTATTTTGAATCCTTGGGACTTTTGCTAAAGGAAAATTTTAGTGAAAAGGACTTTAATGCTGAAGGAGCTATTTATAAAGATATTTTATATGATAAAATTATTTTTTGCTGTGGCTCAAATAATGGGGAAATACCTTATTTCTCTGATATTCCAATAGAAAAAACAAAGGGGCAAACACTTACAATTAGCTGTAAAGACTTACCAGAAAATGAATCTTTAAATCGGAAGACTTTTGTTTTGCCTTTGGAGAATAATACCTTTAAAATAGGTGCAACTTACGAATGGGAAGACGGCTCATTAAATACCACAAAGGAAGCACGAGAATTGTTGCTTGAGAATTTTTCAGTAATTTCTGATTTACCAATAAAAGTAATAGATCAAGTCGCAGGTATTCGACCAACAGTCTTAGATAGAAGACCTGTTTTAGGGCAACATAAAAGCCACAAAAAATTATTTATATTTAATGGTTTAGGCGCAAAGGGATATCTTATGGCGCCAACATTAGCAAGAGAGATGGCAGAGTTTTTACTTGGCGAGGGAACAATTTCTAAGGAAGTAGCAATAAATCGGTTTTATTAGTATCCCTTTTCAACAACTTTATCTAAGAATGAAAACGTTGAATTCTCTTTAAAATAGTGTATTTTTGCAGACTGAACATGAAACACATCCGTAATTTTTGTATTATCGCACACATCGACCATGGTAAAAGCACTTTGGCAGATCGATTATTGCAAGTAACAAATACAATAGCAGATCGCGATATGCAAGCGCAAGCTTTGGATAACATGGACTTAGAGCGTGAGCGAGGCATCACGATAAAAAGTCATGCTATTCAAATGGATTACACTCACGATGGTCAAGATTATATTTTAAACTTAATCGATACTCCTGGACATGTAGATTTTTCCTACGAAGTTTCTAGATCTATTGCAGCATGTGAGGGGGCGTTATTAATCGTAGATGCATCTCAAGGAATTGAAGCGCAGACGATTTCCAATTTATATCTTGCATTGGAGCACGATTTAGAAATAATTCCAATACTAAACAAAATGGATTTACCCGGCGCAATGCCAGAGGAAGTCTCGGATCAAATAATTGAATTAATCGGTTGCAAAATCGAAGATATTATCCAAGCTTCTGGTAAAACAGGCTTGGGAGTTGACCAAATTTTAGATGCTGTTATCAATCGAATTCCGGCTCCAAAAGGAGACGAAAATGAGCCCTTACAAGCCATGATTTTCGATTCTGTTTTTAATCCATTTAGAGGGATTATTGCTTATTATAGAATCCGTAATGGGGTCTTAAAAAAAGGCCAGAAAATACGCTTTTTAAATACAGGAAGAGATTACCACGCAGATGAAATTGGCATTTTAAAAATGGATTTATTGCCAAAAAAGGAAGTTCGTGCGGGAGATGTAGGCTATATCATTTCAGGAATTAAGCAAGCCAATGAAGTAAAAGTGGGAGATACAATTACCTTGGCAGAAAATCCATGTCTTACTGCAATTAAGGGTTTTGAAGATGTGAAACCAATGGTTTTTGCAGGAATTTATCCTGTAGATACAGAAGATTATGAAGAATTGCGTTTTTCCATGGAGAAATTGCAATTAAATGACTCTTCACTGATGTTTGAGCCAGAATCTTCAGCTGCCTTAGGCTTCGGATTTCGCTGTGGTTTCTTAGGAATGCTGCACATGGAAATTATCCAAGAACGCTTGGAAAGAGAGTTCAATATGACAGTTATTACAACTGTTCCAAATGTTTCGTATAAATCTTATATGCGAAAAGATCCGGATAAAGCAATAATTGTAAATAACCCTTCTGAATTACCAGACCCTTCTGGAATGCAAAGAATTGAAGAGCCATATATTAAAGCACAGGTTATCACAAAAACAGAATATGTCGGTTCTATTATGACCTTGTGTATTGAAAAACGAGGTGAATTAACAAATCAAATTTATTTAACCCAAGACCGCGTTGAGATTTCATTTGAAATGCCCTTGGCGGAAATTGTTTTTGATTTTTATGATCGCTTAAAATCTGTTTCTCGTGGGTATGCATCTTTTGATTATCATCCAATTGGCTACCGTGAATCAGATTTAATTAAAATGGATCTTTTACTGAATGCCGAACAAGTAGACGCGCTGTCAGCGCTTGTTCACAGAAGCAATGCCTTTAATCTTGGAAAACGAATCTGTTTAAAATTAAAAGAATTAATTCCACGCCAGCAATTTGAAATTCCAATCCAAGCGGCAATAGGAGCAAAAATTATTGCTCGTGAAACTATTAAAGCTTTACGCAAAGACGTTACGGCAAAATGCTATGGCGGCGACATTTCTAGAAAAAGAAAATTATTAGAAAAACAAAAAGAAGGTAAAAAACGCATGCGACAAGTTGGTCGCGTTGAAGTGCCACAAGAAGCTTTCTTAGCAGTTTTAAAGTTAAATGATTAAACTATTTTATGCAAACCTTAAATTCTATTTTAAATCACAGTCATTCGGGACTTCGTTGGCTAGTACTA
The DNA here is from genome assembly GCA_044354455.1 of Crocinitomicaceae bacterium. Classification (GTDB taxonomy): domain Bacteria; phylum Bacteroidota; class Bacteroidia; order Flavobacteriales_D; family Crocinitomicaceae; genus UBA952. Next base: position 2,842 of record JBILAB010000131.1, read on the forward strand.
CTATTTTTAGTCCTCGCAATAGTAAATGCTTTTACTGCTAAATCATTCGAGAAAAAGCATAAAATGATAAATTTATTCGCTTTGATTTCTGTTCATATTCAATTGGTAATAGGCTTAGTTCAGTATTTTCTTTCTGATAAAGTTCAATTTATTGATGGCTGGATGAAAAACCCCTTGCTTCGATTTTATGGAATGGAGCATTTAGTAGGAATGTTATTGGCGATTACCCTTATTACAATTGGTTATAGCAAAGCAAAACGCAAGGAAAATCCTGCAGATAAATTTAAAGCTATACGTATATTTTATACCCTTGGATTGATAATTATTTTATTATTCATTCCTTGGCCATTTAGATCAATTCTTGGTGGGGGATGGTTTTAAAACTAGTTGCTTTTTTATTAGTCAGTATTTTGTTTGCTTGTTCAAGTGAGCCAGATAAAAAAAATGAAATTCCACAAGAAACGCCTGCACAAAAATCCGCAAATTTATTTATCTTGTATTGTGCTTCATGCCATGGAGAAGACGGAAAATTAGGTTCTTCTGGCGCAAAAGATCTCTCAAAATCGGCACTTAGTATCGCCGAAATCAATGAAATTTTAGCGAAAGGAAAAAATGCAATGCCTCCAATGAATGAACTTTTAGGAACAAAGGAAAATCAGGAATTGGTTGTTAATCATGTTCTATCTTTAAGGAAATAATGATCGAAGGACATCTTACTTCCGATGCCAAAGAAGAACATTGCCTTTTAGTTGGCGTAATTCATGCAGACATTACTGAAGAAATTGCAATAGAACACATTGATGAATTGGAGTTTCTTGCAGAGACAGCGGGTGCCATAACCAAGCATCGAATTCTTCAAAAACTTCCATATCCTAACCCCAAAACCTATGTTGGAACAGGAAAATTAGAGGAAATAAAACAATACATTAAAGCAGCAGATATCGACTTAGTAATTTTTGACGATGAACTTTCGCCATCCCAATTACGTAATATCGAACGCGAATTAGAATGCAAGGTGTTAGACCGTACAATTTTAATTCTAGATATTTTTGCAAGCCGCGCCAAAACATTTCATGCCAAAACACAGGTTGAATTAGCTCAATTGCAGTACATGCTTCCGCGTTTAACAAGAATGTGGACTCACCTTGAGCGACAAAAAGGGGGAATTGGAATGCGTGGGCCTGGTGAATCTCAAATTGAAACCGATAGAAGGATTATTCAAATGCGAATTTCACTTATGAAAGAACGCTTGAAAGACATTGACAAGCAAATGGGAATTCAACGAGGAAATCGTGGGCAATTGGTCCGAGTGGCTTTAGTTGGGTATACAAATGTTGGAAAAAGTACGGTGATGAACTTGCTTTCAAAGGCGGATGTTTTTGCAGAAAACAAGCTCTTTGCTACCCTTGATACCACTGTCCGAAAGGTCGTAATTGAAAACATGCCCTTGCTCTTAACGGATACAGTTGGTTTTATTCGTAAATTACCGAAGCAATTAATGGAATCCTTTAAATCTACTTTAGATGAGGTTCGGGAAGCTGATTTATTGATTCATGTACTTGATATTTCTCACCCCAATTTTGAAGATCATTTTAATGTGGTCAATGAAACATTAAATGAAATTGATAAAACTGAAAAGCCTACAATTATTTTGTTTAATAAAATTGACGCTTATCAAGCCCCCAAGAATGACGATCTTGTTGAAGATTTAGTAGAAATCACAACTTTAGAAAGTTTAAAAAAGTCTTGGATGTCAAAAATGAATAAAACAAAATGTGTATTTATTTCTGCTCAAGAAAAAGAAAATATCGAAGAATTAAAGTCTGTCTTGTACGAAGAGGTAAAGGCAATATTTCGCATTCGCTATCCCTATAATGACTTTTTGTTTTAGCAAAAAGTCTTAATCTTGGTCCTTTAAAAAAGGAAGATTTTTGCGAATTATATTTAAATCCTCAATAGAAAGAATAACACTTTGTATTTCTTTAGATTCTGATTTTAATTCCATAGTGTTACCATTTGGATCACAAATAGATGAACCTCCAGAATAAAATAAATCTTTTCCATCAAGTCCAATTCTATTTGCTCCAATTACATACGCTTGATTTTCGATTGCTCTAGCTTTTAAAAGTGTAGTCCAATGTTCTATTCTTTTCTCAGGCCAGTTTGCAACATAAAGAAGTAGGTCATATGCAGGTTTTTCGTCAATAATATGATTACGACATAGTTCAGGGAAACGTAAATCGTAGCAAATTTGAAGATTAATATTCCAACCTAAATAAGAAACGATTGTTTGTTTTTTTCCAGGAGTATAATGATTATGCTCTCCTGAAAGTGTGAACAACTTTCTTTTATCGTAATGGGATACATCCCCATTTGGAAACACAAAAACTCCACGATTGTAATCTTTTCCATTCTCTGAAATCATTAGAGATGTATAAATCGCAGTATTTCTTTTATTTGCCCAAAACTTTAAAAAATTGACGCCTTCAGATTTCCCCCATTCTTCGGCTAACTGTTTTGAGTTCATGC
>JBILAB010000132.1:0-5264 GCA_044354455.1 Crocinitomicaceae bacterium
CCACTCAGTTGTGAAAGAGCTAATACTGAAAACATAAACACCGCTCGTATAACGCTTGGCGAAAACCCAGTGATTAAAGCATAAATCCAAAGGAGTAGAACAATTAAAATCACTGCTATTTTCTTTGTAATGATCCTTGAAAATAGTTTTGCAACACCTAAAAGCAGTTGTAAAATTAGTCCAATGTGAAGTCCAGAAACAGCTAAAACATGCATTGCTCCGGTAGCGGTAAAAGAATTTCGGGTTTCACTATCTAAAAGGGATTTATCTCCTAAAATTAGTGCTTTGGCAATCGAAAGTTCTCCATCTTGAAGGTGGTTTTCCAATATTGAGTTAAAGGTTTTTTGAATTCCACGAATAAATTGTTGAAAATAACTGGCTTTTTGTTTGTCGACTAACTGGTAATTTTCAAATTGGATAAAAGAAATGTGTTGAATTCCTTTAGTTTGCCAATAACGCTTCATGTCAAATTCTCCAGGATTATTTTTATTCTCAATTCTCGTAAGACTTGAATTAACTAAAAGTATGTCGTCAATTTCTCCTTTAAATTTTTCATCTGTAAAAAACAGTATTTTAATTGGATTTTTAAGTGCTTCTCCAGTTTTTGGAAAGGATGTAATACTTGCTATTCCTTTTGACCAGCCCTGATCTTTTTTTTGGAATTCAATTATTTTAGCTTCAAAAACTTCGGAATTAGAAATTTCTTGCTCGGATAAATTACTTTTTTGAAATTCTCCCATACTCGTATTTCCAATTAGCACAAAAGAAATAGCTAGAAGTAAGATGAATGTTGTTCGCTCGAGGTACTTATTGTTTGCTGCCCAATTTACAAGAAAGATTGGAAATATAAAAAGAATAAAAGGTGTGAGATTATAGTTAGGAAAGGAAAGATAGGAAAGAATTCCAAAGGAATAAAAAAAGAATAAATAGGAGAATGATTGCTTATAAAATGGTGGTAAAATTAAGGTCGTTTCTTCCAAAGCTTGCTTCATTTACCGAAGATAATATTTTCCATTTTTAAAGCTAATTTTTTCTTTAATAAGTAAGGGGCGAAGGAGGGTGTTTATTTCATTCTCCGAACAAGAAAAATACTCAGCGCAAATACCAATTGTTCTTTCTTCTCTGAGGAATTCCTGTAAAGATTTCTCACTTAATTTTACCTTAGACTCATTTTTTTTACACCAATCACAGATTCCGCAATTACTTGTTTCTTGACCGAAATAGTTGATTATTTGCTTTGCTCTACACACTTCACTTTCTACTAATTCAAGAACTTTTTCAACTCTATTTACTGCATTTTTTTTTCGGTCGTGGTAAATTGTTGCAGCGAGTTGAAAATTAAGATCGTTTACTCTTTCTTGAATAAAAGTAACGGTTGGAAGACTGCTTCTAAAATTTACGTCGATTATTTCATTCAGCTTTAATGCTTCAAGATAGTTCTTTAATTCAGGCTCAGAAATACCAATTCTTTTTGCTATTTCTGCTTCGAAAATATTCTGCTTAATGTCAAAAATTCCTGAATATGAGCGTGTCAATAAGGTTGTTAATGCTCGGTATTTTTCGTGCTTAACTTGAAAATTATACAATTCTGAATTGTCAACGATAAACTTGACTTTTGTTGGATGGAAAAATCCTTCTGAAAATTGAATATTTTCGTTTAATTCAAGAATTTTTAATGAATTATAAGTTTGCGCGTAATCCAATTTAAAAGTTTCACACATACTTTTTAAATCGATTGGATAAGTTTCGTCTTTTCCTGAACCGAATGCTACATTTAAATAATTACACAAGACTTTGTAGGTATTGAAAACAACTTCTTTCTCTGGGAATTTTTGTACGACATTTTGCATTAACTCTTTTGTATCATTGGGTTCAACAAAAGCAATAGCTCGCGCTAATTCTCCATCTCTACCGCAGCGACCTGCTTCTTGGAAGTAAGCTTCCAAGGATTGAGGAAGTTCGTAATGCAAAACAAAGCGCACATTTGGCTTGTCTATTCCCATTCCAAAAGCATTTGTTGCCACCATGATTTTAATATCTTCTTTCAACCAACTTTGGAGCATTTTTTGACGTTCATTGTTTTCGAGTCCACCATGGTAAAACCCTGAAGATATTGAATTAGCCAATAAAATTCGCGCAATTTCTTTGACGCTTTTTCGTGTTTGACAGTAGATTATTCCAGTTGCAGAATTCGCTTTGCAAAAGTCAATGATGCTTGCAATTTTATTCTCGGTTTTTAAAATTTCGTAACTGACATTTTTTCTTTCAAAAGAAGCTTCGTGAATTATAGCCTTTTTTAGTGCTAGCTGTTCTATAATGTCTTTTCTGACTTTTTCTGTAGCAGTAGCCGTTAAGGCAAGAATTGGGGTATTCGGATGATATTCGCGTAAATTCTTTATTTTCATGAAAGATGGTCGGAAATCATGTCCCCATTCTGAAATACAATGCGCTTCGTCAACTACAATTAATCCAACTTGCATACTTTTGAATCGTTCTATAAACAAAGAGGATTGAATGCGCTCTGGAGAGGTATATAAAAAATCGACACCACCAAAACGAGTATTGTCTAATAAGATGTCTATTTCTCGATAAGACATCCCGCTTGTAAGAGTTTCAGCGCGAATTCCTATTTTCTTAAGATTTGCAACTTGGTCTTGCATTAAAGCAATTAAAGGAGAAATAACAAGGGTAATTCCTTCGCGCGCAATACCAGGAACTTGAAAGCAAATTGATTTTCCGCCTCCTGTTGGTAAAAGAGCAAGTACATCAGATCCATTGATTGCATCATCCACAATTTCTTCTTGTTGCGGACGGAAAGAGTTATAGTTCCAATACTTTAATAATATTTCGCGGCTTTGCTTCAATTTTTTTCTTAATTTGGTAAAGTTAAGGAAAACAAAAAGCAATAAAAATTAGTTTGAAAGCTTAATTAGAAATAGTATATTCGCAATCAATTTTTTAACTATGTCCGTAAGCACAATTTCATTTTCTGTACAAAAAACACAGAATTCCACTATATCGCAAGTTGATTTTGATAATTTAGCTTTCGGAAAGATTCTTTCAGATCACATGTTCATTATGGAATATGAAAATGGCGAATGGGGAGAAGGGAAGATTGTTCCTTTTGCTCCAATTCCAATGCATCCTGCACTTTCAGCTTTGCATTATGGTCAATCAATATTCGAGGGACTCAAAGCTTACCGAACTGAATCCAATGAGATTAATATTTTTCGTCCACAAATGAATGCAAAACGATTTGCGGAATCAGCAGAACGAATGTGTATGCCACCAGTTCCAGAAGATATTTTCCTTGAAGCCATCCGAAAATTGGTGGAAGTAGATCAAGATTGGGTTCCAAGCAATGAAGGTTATTCGCTTTATATTCGTCCCTTTTTATTTGCTACAGACGAAGGAGTTGGAATTAAGCCCTCTGATACGTATAAGTTTATGATTATAACTGCTCCTGTTGGAGTTTATTATTCTGAGCCCGTTCGTGTTAAAATCGAAGAATATTATACGCGTGCTGCAATTGGTGGAGTAGGTAGAGCCAAAGCCGCAGGAAATTATGGTGCTTCTTTGTATCCTGCAAAGCAATGTCAATTGCAAGGGTTTCATCAATTAATTTGGACAGATGCCGCAGAACACAAATACATCGAAGAATCAGGAACCATGAATATTATTTTTCAGATTGGTGGTAAGTTGATTTCACCTTCTGAGGATGCTGATACGATTTTGCGCGGTGTAACGAAAAAAACAGTTTTTGACATTGCAAGAAGTTGGGGTGTAGAAATTGAAGAACGAAAGATTACTGTTGAAGAAATTGTTACAGCAGCAAGAAATGGAACGTTAGAAGATGCTTTTGGAGCTGGTACTGCTGCAACTATTGCACAAATATTAATAATTGGTTTCCGTGATGAGCGTTTAGAACTGCCACCTTTAGAAGGAAGAACTTTATCTAATAAAATAAAGAATTACCTCAGCGATATTAAAACCGGAAAGGAAGAAGATATCCATTCTTGGAATTTTAAAGTATAATTATTTTAGAGAAATACTAATTGATACTGGCAGATGATCGCTGTATCCTCCTAAGTAATTTGCACCACCATATGTTCTAAAAGGCACAATATTCCCTTTGTATTTATCTAGTAAAAATGCTGGTGAGTAGATTTTCCCTGAACTTGGAACAACCTTTATTTTTCCGGTACTTAATCCTGTAGAAACAAAAATATGATCCATTATTTCCCATTGACCTTGGTAGTTATAAGTGCCTCCAAATTCTCCCGAGGACTTAAGAATCATAGGTGTTAATTTACTTTCGATTATTTTTGGTGCTTTGTCACTTGGATAATCGTTTAAGTCGCCCATAAAGATGATTTTAACGTTCTGATCCTGTTTTATTAATGAATCGATAAAGCGATCTGCACATTCTGCGGCTTTCACTCTTTTTGCTTCGCTTACATCGGTTCCTGAGCGTCTGCTTGGCCAATGATTAACCATGACAAAGAGCATTTCTTTCTTGTATTTAAATTTTGCCCATAAAATATCCCGAGAACTTGGTGTTGAGTCCCCAGGGAGGACAAAGCGAATAATTCCATCAGATACTAAAGTTAAATTAGACTTGTCGTAAATCATCGCAACATCAATTCCGCGTGCATCTTTACTATCGTGATGCACCAAAGCATAGGACTTAAAATCCTTTTGATTCATATAAATATCTCGAACAACTTCGGCGTTTTCGATTTCACAAAATCCTGCAATAAGTGGTTTTTCTGCAGTGTTTAAAACTTCTCGAATGTGCTTTAGTTTTTCCATGTAGCGAGAACTATTCCAAGCATTTTTAGCAGATGGAAGAAATTCAGCATCGTCATTTGTTCCATCTATGGTGTCAAATAAATTTTCAACGTTGTAGAAAGCGATTGTACTGGGTTTTTGAGCATTTAAACTTATGCTAAATAGGAGAAATGTACTTGAAACAATAATTTTAATCATGCTTTAAATCTTTGAGTTTAAAAATAGTTGTTTATTTTTTCTAATTACTTATTACCAGCTTCCGCCAGAACCACCTCCACCAAAGCTTCCGCCACCAAAGCCGCCAAAGCCACCACCAGAACTACCACCGCCGAAACCTCCACCAAATCCACGACCAAATCCACCGATAAATCCTGCCGCACCAATTGTCGTTCCACCACCACCTCTTTTTATAAGAAGGATAACCAAGATTAAAATAAATAAAACTGAAACAATACCGGAAGCAAACTTTCCTT
>JBILAB010000133.1:0-5250 GCA_044354455.1 Crocinitomicaceae bacterium
TATTGAGTATCGCTGTTATCCCCATTGTACTTTTAACCTACTTATTTGCTTGGGAAGGAGATTTTGAAAGACATAAAAAATGGAACAGGTTTGCGTTTCCTATTTGGCTTTATGTTGCTGTAACTGGCGTGATAGTTTACCTAATGATCGCTCCTTTTTATCCTGCTTAAAACTCTAGTTTAGCAATAAGCATCATATGCTGCAGCAAGATTCGCAGCTATCATTTGAGCACTTCCTCCTTCAATGTGATGTCGCTCTAAAAAATGAACTAATTTCCCATCTTTAAAAAGCGCTATGGAAGGAGAGGATGGAGGGTAAGGTAAAAAATATTTCCTTGCTTGACTTACAGCATCTGTATCTACTCCTGCAAAAACTGTTGTAAGAATCTCCGGTTTTTTCGAGTGTTGCAACGATAATTTTACACCAGGGCGCATATTTCCCGCAGCGCAGCCACAAACAGAGTTCACTACAACTAACAATGTTCCAGATTCCTGTGTTAAAAATTGATCTACTGATTCAGAATCGATTAATTGTTCGAAGCCAATATTTGTTAAGTCTTCTTTCATTGGTAATACCATCTCTGCTGGATACATGTGTTCTTTGTTTTAGGCTACAAAGTTAGGAATAATTTAGGCAAGACTTTAACAAATAACTAAATCTTATTTCTGGAGGCTTTTACTTAGCTTAAATCGCAATTCATATCTGCGCCACAACATTGCGGTGATTTTATCTTTCCCATACAACCTGGGCATTGTGATATTTGAACTACAACACCATTATCCAAGGTTAAATGAGCATTTTCTAGAGGAAGATCACATTTGCCACATTGAGCATTCACTGACATGCCACATTTTTTACATTCGTAAGTATTCATTTTATTAGGAGTAAGATATTAAAATTTAAAGATTATTTAATTTATCAATTTAATAAAACTAATGTACTCTTAGTTTTTATTTAATGAAATCATTGGTAATAGATAGAATAGAAAAAACAATTACTTGCAATATTTTTTAATTAGTTCTTCAGATTTAGTATCTCCTAACTCAATTGCTTTTTTCCAATCCAAGCAAGCACCTTCGAAATTATTTAATTCTTGATTTGCAATTCCTCTATTTGAGTATATAAAAGCCCTATTCTTCTTGCTGTATTTAATAGCTTTATCATAGTCTAGAATCGCACCTTTATAATCTTTTAAATAGACTTTAAGTAGGCCTCTATTATAGTAAGCACCTCCATTAGCTGGATAGAATTTGATAGCAGTATTATAATCAGTTAAAGCTCCTTTGTAATCATTTAATTTATATTTTGCTAATCCTCTTAGATAATAGGATTGTTTTGCTGACTGATTTAATTTTAATGCTATATTGAAATCATTTATTGCATCTTTATAATCCTCTAATTTATATTTTGCTAGCCCTCTCAAATAATAAACCTGGACTTTTTTAGGTTCAATTTCAAGTGCTGAATTACAATCTGCAATAGCTCCTAGATAATCTTGCGATTCTTGTTTTTCAAAACCATTCTTGTAAAATTCTTCAGCAGTCTGCCCAAATGCAAAGCATACAAAATTTAAAAAAATAAAAATAAAAAAGTTTTTCATACAGTATATTTTACAGTAAAAATAGTGAAATTTAATTAATGGTCATATTGCTCTTTCTTGGTCTTGATTAAGAGATTAACATATAGGTTTTTAAAAAGTTTAAGCTGCAGTATTACTAGTAATCATTTAGAATTTAACTATTAATGCAGATAGAATTAAAAAGATTAATTAACAAAGGTTACATCTTTTACAAGTCTGACTTTGAGTTTATGAAATCCATAGTTTGCAAAGTCATATCCGAATTGGTAGCCATGTTTAAAATTTTGTATCCATGCCTTACCATATTTATATTTGTCTGCAGCATACTCAGAAGTACTCCAGTAATACTTATGCTGAAAACCACCAATTGCATCTTTATTTAAATAAAGCTCATTTAATTCTTCTCTAGTAGGTATTCTCCATCCTAGTTCTAACTTCTCACAAGCTTTTTTTGCAGTTTTCCAAGTCATCTTATTTGCTAAATCACTTTTAGCAACCTCTAATTTTTTACCATTTTTTTGCTTTATAATAATAGTTGATTGTCCAAACAAGCAAATTGAAATTATTAAGAAGAAAATTAAAAATAAATTTTTCATAGTATGTTAGATTAATCAAAGATAATAAAACTAACGGAGATTTAATAGTCTTCCCACATTTTTTACATTCGTAAGTATTTTTATTATCTTTTTTAATTTAGATAAAGATACTTTAAAATTTAATCCCATAGAATTTAGAAATTTTTTGGTGTTGCTATCCGATAATTTGTTCTTTGGCCTTAAACAGGCGTTTAAAAAAGTTTTTATTTTTTTCGAAATAAGCATCTAACGAGAAACGAATATATTCTCCATTGTCATGAAACGTAAAACCCTCTGATTGAAATACAGAAAAGCGATAATATGGAAGAACCCATGAAAAACGATGGTAGCGTTGAGAAATATGTAGAATTATACCATTTGGACGCAACTCAATATTTCCCACTAAAGAATTTGAATTTACAAGAAGTAATTTTTCGAATCCCTTACTGTAAGATTTAATATTCATTCGGTGTGAACCGATTCCACCCATGCGATAGCGAGCTAAAAACGAGAAAGGGGGACCCACTAATTTATTAATTTTTCTATTTAAATCTGGAGTTGGAACGCTATTATCTACAATCATTTTTTAAGGTCTTTAAATTACAAAACAATTATTTTTTTGTAATTGTTTTCAAAACAAACATCAAAAGACGATTTAAAAAAAACTTTAAGGGTTTTAAAATGAAAACCTTTAATTTTAACTGTTAAATAATTGAGCTAATAGAAGAAAATTCGAAGCGCTAATAGAATTGGTAATACCACAAGTACAATTCAAAAATAAGAAAAGTCATTTAAATTTCCCTAGCCAAAATTTTGTTTTCAATAAGTAAAAGTTTGGTTTCTGCGTTTGGTAATCTTCGTACTTAAAATTTTCATTCATAAATGGCTTAGCAGGTTCAATTTGTGTTCCCTCATGCCATTCATTAAAAGAAGTGATGCCAATCCAGTTTACTTTACTATCTATAGCAGCTTGAAACATTCGATCGTAGTAAGCGCCGTTCTCTCTACTTTTTGTATTTCGTGAATTCCATGGTCTTACTCTCACATCAATGTATCCAGGGCCAACAGAGGGAATAAAAATTTTAGAATTTTCATCTGCCCATTTTTTTAGTTGTGGCCAATTAGCAGGTGATGAGCCATACGTGAAGTTTGAAGCCGCAAAATAGGTATAAAAGCCATCAAATCCAGATTCAAGAAAAAACGCCTGTTCATCTTTTGTAACCCAAAGTCCAATCATATCAGCGTCAAAAACAGTATTTCGGATGGTATTTTTACCATTTATTCCAAAAACATCATGCCAATCGCTTGCTGAAATTACATATGAATCGTACACAAAAAATAGGGGCTTATTTGTTTGCGTATTTTTAAAAAATGCTGGGTGTTTTCCAAACTGAGTAAGTAAAAATTCCACAGCATTTCTAGTGGCAAGAGCTGATTTCCGAACACATGGTTCTATCTGAAAACAAACTTTAATTCGGTATCGGTTTGCAGCATCTAGTATCAAGGGAACACTTTTAAATGTATAATCATCTTGCCCTAACCATGTAACTGCAATAACGCCAATGCCTGCAGATGCAATTTGTTGCATATGTATTTCAATCACTGCGGTATCTGCACTACTATATTCTCCTGCTTGAGGATAATAATTTGCGCCTATATTTCCGTTTCCAGGATAAAATCCGCTTATTGTATCTTTATCGTTTTGAGGCATAATTGGATGTTCCCAATGCCAAGGACTTCCATCAACTTTAACTGATCCATACCAATTGTAATAAAAACAAATTGCTTTGTAATTTAACTTGTTTTTTTGCCCATAAGCTTGGCTAATTAAGAATAAAAACAACAAAATCGTTGTGATCTTATATAAGATAGCTTTCTCTGGTCTTTTTATTAGAAGTGGCATACTTTAATCGATTTTGGGCTTTGTGAAGGTGGGTTTAGAAAGACGAAAGTTCAAATTTAGTACAAAAGCTAATAAAAACCACAAATGTTCAGCCGAGTACTAAAGCCCCACTTTTGCTAAAACCCCTGTTCCTGCTTGCATTTTTCTGTTGTAAATCTACAATTTTATTTTAAGTCCAAAATTGAATACAAAACCGTCTAATGGTGCCCAAACTTCAGTAAATTGAGGTGTATTATTTGGACCTGAAATTAGACTTTCTTGTCGAGTTTGACGATAATCAAATACGTTTTCTATATTTCCAAAAAAGGTAAATGTTTTGTAATAATATTCTATAACTGCACCATACGTCCAAAACGAAGGCGTTTGATTTCCGTTGCTCAAGGTTTGGCTACTTTTCAATTCATAATCTACCCCAATTCGCCATTTTCCTGGCAAAGCATATAATAAATCGCCTTTCAAACTATGTTTTGGCGTGAGGCTTACATTCGATTTGTTTCCGCTGAAATGATTGGTAGCATCGGTGTAAGTATAACCTACAAACAACACAAAATCATAAAATCCAAACTTGAAAAAGGTTTCTGTACCCATGCTTTTGGTGTAGCCTGTAGACTTTTTGTAAAGAAAAAAGGATTAAAAAAATAAAGAAATATTTTGTCATTATTAGTTGAAATTAATAAAAATGGCGATGCCCGCAGGGACAATTCAAATATAGTTTTGTTTTCTTATTAATTGGATTAAACAAGTTTCAGGGGTATTATCGAACTAAGCCTTTTTAACGTATTCCGATTTTAATCCCATTGCTCCAAATCCATCTATTTTACAATCAATGTTATGATCACCAAAAGTCAAACGGATATTTTTCACTTTCGTGCCAGCTTTCACTGGTTTTGGCATCCCTTTCACAGGTAAGTCTTTTATCACAACCACAGAGTCGCCATTTTGTAAAACAGCACCGTTGCAATCAAGAACAACTAACTCATCAGAAGTATCGGGACTTTCTTCAATAGTCCATTGGAATGAACATTCTGGACATGTAAATTGATTTTCTCCAGTTGGATATCCATATGGTGACTCACATGATAGACATTCTTTTAATTCTTCTGACATTCTTGTTATATTTCTTGTAAAGGTAGTACTTTAAGAGTAGGTATGTATGAGAAAGAAATCAGATAATTCATTGCTCATCACTTAGT
>JBILAB010000134.1:0-5242 GCA_044354455.1 Crocinitomicaceae bacterium
ATTTTCCTCGAATTGTAGCTTTTATAATTTCTCCATTCTCCAAAATAATGTTGTAGATTTTTCCTGTAGATTTTAAAACAAGTCCTTGCATAGCGTACTACAAATTTATGTTTTATTCTTTTTAATCTATTTATTATTTAGCTGTTCTGTCAAAAATTAGCAATCTTAAACGATATTTTGCGTTAATTCTACTCAAGCCAGTATCTTCGTTGTACATGTTGCGTTTACTTTTAATTTCTTGTTTTTTTATTTTCTATTGTGCTTTTTTCACGAACGCACAATTATCAAATGAGCGGAGCTTCAAGAAATTAGTTGGAGAGGAGATAATCACAATCGATACACTGGCAATTTATCCAAATAGTTTTATTGTTTTAATTGGCAATGACACGCTCGATTCAAAGAAATATTCGCTGAGTTTCGGAAGTAATAAATTTCAATTGTATGAAAATCAAAAAGATACTTTGACATTTCATTACAAGGTTTTGCCCTTTAATTTCCAAAAAACATATCAAATACGCGATTCAAAAATAGTTTTTAATAGTAAAAGCGATGAAAGAGAAAAATTTAAAATCCCAGCATCTTATTCAGTTCAAGATATTTTTGGAGGAAATGAATTAAGTAAAAGCGGAAGTATTTCCCGTGGTGTTTCATTTGGGAATAATCAAGATTTGGGAATCAATTCTAATCTAAACTTAGAATTATCTGGGGATTTAAGTCCAAATTTAAAACTTCTGGCTGCAGTTTCTGACGCAAATTTACCCATACAACCAGACGGAAACACGAATAAACTTCAAGAATTCGATCAGGTTTTTATACAAGTTTATAACGATAAATTTAAATTAATTGCCGGCGATTTTTGGATATCAAAGCCACAAGGTTATTTTTTAAACTATAAAAAACGCGGGCAAGGTTTAACGGGAGATTATTCTTGGCTGACCAAAAATCAAAATCAGTGGAAGTCGCAAGCAAGTGCCGCCTTATCAAAAGGAAAGTTTAATAGGCAAATAATTCAAGGCATCGAGGCAAACCAAGGTCCTTATCGGCTTACTGGCGCTGAAAACGAACCGTTTATTGTGATATTGTCGGGAACAGAACGCGTATATATTGACGGAAAATTACTTCAAAGAGGGCAAGAATTAGACTATACAATAGATTACAATACCTCAGAACTTATTTTTACAGCACGAAATCAAATCACAAAAGATATCCGAATTGTTGTAGAATTTCAGTACTCAGATCAAAATTATGCGCGTTCACTTTTTCAGTCATCATTAAGCTACAAAAGTAAAAACATGCAGTTTTGGGTAAATGCATACAGTGAACAGGACGCAAAAAATCAAGCATTACAGCAAACATTAAGTGGCGATCAAAAATTTTATCTTTCACAAATAGGCGATAATTTAGATCTAGCGAGAATAAGTAGTATTGATTCTGTCGGTTATTTGGAAAATCAGGTCTTGTATAAAATGATGGATTCTCTTTCCTATGATTCAGTTTTAGTATTTAGTAATGATGCTGCGTTAGCGATTTTTCGTGCAACATTTCAATTTGTGGGAGCAAATAAGGGAAACTATATATTGAGTAGTTATTCTGCTCTTGGGAAAGTTTTTAAATGGGTCGCCCCAATTGCTGGTATTCCTCAAGGAGATCACACACCTTCTCGTTTAATTATTACGCCTAAACAAAAACAGGTTGTAAGCTCAGGCTTTTCGACAAAGTTGGGTAAGCGATTTTTTATGGAAAGTGAAAGTGCTCTTTCTACAAATGACCTCAACACTTTCTCAAAATTTGGAAGTAGCGATAACAATGGCTTTGCCCAAAAGTTCAAGGGAATTTATTCACTTCCTTTCGGACTTGATACCATTAAAAAATGGAAGTTTGAAGCAAGTGGTGATGTGGAGTACTTAACTACAAATTTTAGTCCTATTGAGCAATACCGCAGCGTAGAATTTGACAGAGATTGGAATACGCGAAATAAAGGATACAATGGCGATCAATTAGCTACAGCTTTAGGGACACATTTGTCACACCAGGACTTTGGAAAAATTAATCTTGAGGGGCAATATTTTAGCATTGGGAATGATTACGCTGGAAATCGAGTGGCGACAAATGGTGCTTGGCAACAAAATGGTTGGAAAATACAATGGGATGGAAGCGCTTTAAAAAGTGAATCGAATTCAAAAAACACCTTTGTCCGTCACCGCGCTGCAATTTCTAAAGATGTAAAATGGCTCACTATCGGATTTAAAGATGATCATGAAAAAAACATATTTAGTGACACAAATAAGCTTGTATTAAAGAATAGTTATCAATTTTTCGATTACCAATTTTTTATTTCCAATAGGGATTCATCAAAAGTAAATTATAAACTTTTTTGGAGAGAAAGGTTTGACCAACGAGGAGATTCTCTGCAATTAACCGCTGTTGCAAAGGCCAAAACAATTGGTGCAGAATTAAAATTATCGGAATTTAAAAATCAACGGTTGAGTATTCTCAGTGCTTATCGCTCTTTGGCTATTTTAGATTCTGTTTTGCTTCCACAAACACCTGAAAATTCCTTTGTTGGGCGCATAGAATACGATGCTACATTTTGGAAATCAGCACTCACATTAAATAGTTTTTATGAAATTGGTTCCGGTTTAGAGCAAAAAAGAGAATTTCTTTACCTAAAAGTAAATGATGGTCAGGGAATTTATGCCTGGGTAGATTATAACGCTGATGGAATTAAGGATTTAAATGAATTTGAAGTCGCACAGTTCATCGATCAAGCGAGTTATATTCGTGTATTTACTCCAAGCAGTGAGTACATCAAAACATATTCTAATGAGTTAAACCAAAGTTTATTTTGGCGCCCAGAAAGGATTTGGGAAAAGAAAAAAGGAGGACTTAAATTTTTAAACCTGTTTTCAGATCAAGCTCGTTTAAGAATCACAAAAAAAGTAAATGAATTTGATGCGCGGGTTATATTTAATCCTTTTGATAGTGATATTAATCTTCCGAATTTAGTAAGTACAAATACAAGTATTCGGAACACGCTTTTTTTTAACCGTTTATCACGGGTTTTTAGTGCAGAAATTACAAGTGAAACATCAAAATCTAAAACACTGTTAACTTCTGGCTTTGATTCAAAACAAAATCAATTTAATCAAGCGCTAATAAGATGGAATATCACAACTACTCTTTCTCTAGAATTATCAGCTTTAAAAGGGGCGAAAAAATCTCTCGCAGATTATGTTATCGGTAGAAATTATGCCTATAGCACCGAATCCTTTGCTGGTAAAATCATCTTTCAGAAATCAAGTAATTTCAGAATTTCATTGCAAACTAGGGCAGCAGATAAAATCAATGATCTTCTTTTAGGTGGAGAAAAATGCTTAACGCGCGAAATAGGAGGAACACTAAAGTACAATCAAACTGAAAAAGGAAGTTTCCAAAGTGAATTTAAAATGCTTACCATGAAATATAGTGGAAATCCAAATTCTGCAATTGGATTTGAACTTTTAGAATCCCTTCAGCCTGGTTTAAATTACACCTGGACATGCACTTACCAAAGAACTTTGTCGCAAAATCTACAACTTTCAATTAACTATTTAGGAAGAAAATCTGAGGTTCTACGAACTATTCATAGCGGAAGCATGGAGCTTCGAGCATATTTTTAACGCTTACAGATCAAACTTTATTCCTTGAGCAAGCGGTAAACTATCTGTATAATTAATCGTATTTGTCTGTCTTCGCATGTAAACCTTCCAAGCATCAGAACCCGATTCTCTACCGCCGCCAGTTTCCTTTTCTCCACCAAAAGCACCGCCAATTTCTGCTCCTGAAGTTCCAATGTTTACGTTTGCAATTCCACAATCAGAGCCGGAAGAAGATAAAAATGCTTCCGATTCCTTTAAATCATTCGTCATAATTGCAGAAGACAATCCTTGGGGAACAGCATTTTGGAGCTTAATGGCATTTTCAAGTCCTCCATTATATTTTATTAAGTATAAAATTGGAGCAAATGTTTCATGTTGAACAATTGCAAAATGATTTTCTGCCTCAATAATACAAGGTTTTACATAGCATCCTGACTCGTAACCAGCTCCGTTGAGAACACCGCCTTCAACAAGCACTTTTCCGCCCTCTTTTTTAGCTGCCTCAATAGAAGCTAAATAAGCATTTACTGCATCAGTATCGATAAGTGGCCCAACATGATTTGCTTGATCCAAAGGATCTCCAATTCTCAATTGTTTGTATGCATTTGTTACAGCATCCCGAATTTTATCGTAAACACTTTCGTGAATGATTAATCTTCGTGTCGATGTACAGCGTTGTCCGGCAGTGCCCACAGCACCAAACACAGCTCCAGGAACTACCATTTTTAAATCTGCACTTGGAGCGATAATAATGGCATTATTTCCACCTAATTCTAATAATGAGCGACCTAAGCGCTCTCCAACTGCGGCGCCAACAGATTTTCCCATTCGTGTTGATCCAGTTGCTGAAATAAGCGGTAAACGCTTGTCGTTGGCCATTAATTTACCAATTTCAGCCCCGCCAATAATCAATCCTGAAACTCCTTCCGGAACATTATTTGCGGCAAAAACTTCATTCGTAATATGTTGACAAGCAAGAGCCGTGATAGGTGTTTTTTCTGAAGGCTTCCAAATACAAACATCCCCACAAACCCAAGCTAAGGCTGTATTCCAATTCCAAACTGCAACAGGAAAATTGAAGGCAGAAATAATCCCTACAATTCCAAGTGGATGATATTGCTCATACATTCTGTGGCCAGGACGTTCAGAATGCATCGTTAAACCATATAGTTGGCGCGATAAGCCAACGGCAAAATCACAGATGTCAATCATTTCTTGGACTTCCCCAAGTCCTTCTTGCAAAGACTTCCCCATTTCATAAGAAACCAAGCGACCTAGAGGCTCTTTGTAAAACCGTATTTTTTCTGCTAGCTGTCGCACAATTTCTCCTCGTCTAGGAGCAGGAAGTGTTCTCCAATATATAAAAGCTTCTTGCGCTTTTTGAACTACAAGCTCATAATCTTGAGCAGTTGCAGAATTTACTGTAGCGATTAATTTTCCATCAACTGGCGAAAAAGACGAAATCACTTCCCCCTTAGTATTTAAGAAATCGGCCCCTGTGGATGCCCCACTATTTACTGGCTTAATGCCCAAGTCTTTTAATACTTGCTGCATTTCTGTTGTTGTTTCAATCATCTTTCAAATTTTTTAGCAAAATTAAGAGA
>JBILAB010000135.1:0-5159 GCA_044354455.1 Crocinitomicaceae bacterium
GAATTTTAACTCAAGGTACAACAGCTGCTTCAAATGCAGCTTTTAGATGCACGTTTTACCCGAGCTCTTATAGCGGCTTTAACAATCAACTATTTTCATCTCCAACCATTATTGAAAATAGCAACTCCGTTTCGAGTACTTGTACTTTATCTACAACAATTGTTGAAGAAACACTTGGCGAAGAAGCTGTTTATGTTTATCCAAATCCAGCAAAAGAATTTATTAATGTTGAGTTTTCTGGCTTAAATGATGAGAATATTAGCATTGAAATAATTGATGTATTTGGGAAAGTAGTACAAAAAGAAAACCGCAAGAATGAAAATGAGATGTTTAATTTAAATGTTCGTTCACTTGCAGCAGGATATTATTTGCTGAAAATTTCTTCGGGTCACTCAGTAATTCAGAAAAAAATCATAATTTCGGAATAAGCAAATCTTAATAATGTCAGAGCCTACAAAAGAAACCTTAGATGAATGGCACAAGGATCCTAAAAATTGGAAATGGGGCATCTTTTATTATAACAAGAAAGACAAAAGACTTTTTCCGCCAAAAAAAATAAAGGCTTTAGGCTGGACTGTTAATTTTGCAAACCCACTTTCAATAATCGCTTTATTTTTAATTACCGCAAGTATTTTAGTGCTTTCAAATTACCTTAAAAAGTATTGAAACAAGTTGCGAGTGAATAAAATCTTAAAAAGTTCTCTATCTTCGTCATTCAAAATGCCTACAAATGAAATACGATAGAATAAATTCAAGTTTATATATATCAAATCGCAAAAAATTCTCCGAAAAAATGCTAGAGGGAACGCTTGCGGTTTTCAATTCCAATGATATTTATCCGATTAGTGCAGATAGCACAATGCCTTTTCAGCAACACAGAGATATTTTATATTTGTCTGGTGTAGATCAAGAAGAATCAATTTTATTGATTTTTCCGAACGCGAGTAACCCTGCTCACCGAGAAATTTTATTTTTAAAAGAAACCAGCGACCTAATTGCAATTTGGGAAGGCGAAAAACTCACAAAGGAAACAGCTTTTCTTACTTCAGGAATCAAAACAGTTTACTGGCTTCCGCAGTTTCCTGTGATTTTTAAACAACTCATGTCAGAAGCGCAAGGAATTTACCTTAATACAAACGAACATCTTCGTGCTAACACAGAAGTTGAAACGCGAGAAGATCGTTTTATTTCAAAAGTACGTCAAGATTATCCAGCACATATTGTCCATAAAGCTGCACCAATAATGCATAAAATTCGCTCTGTAAAAGATGCAATTGAGCTAGAATTGATGCAAAGAGCTTGCAAAATTACAGAGTCGAGTATTCTGCGCTTATTGAAATTTATTAAGCCCGGAGTTTGGGAATATGAAATCGAGGCGGAATTAGCACACGAATTTTTACGAAATCGTTCCAAAGGTTTTGCTTACACACCAATTATTGCTTCGGGAAAAAATGCCTGCGTTTTGCATTACATTGAAAACAATCAGCTCTGCAAAGATGGGGAGGTTATTTTATTGGATATAGGTGCTGAATATGCAAATTACTCTTCTGATTTAACACGCTGTATTCCTGTAAATGGTAGATTTACCGCGCGACAAAAAGAAGTTTATAATGCCGTTTTACATGTTAAAACAGAAGCTGAAAAATTATTGGTTCCAGGAACAATAATGGCGGAATACCATAAAAAAGTTGGAATTTTAATGGAAGAACAATTAGTAAATCTAGGATTGATCTCCATGGATGATATTAAAAATCAAAAAGCAGATTGGCCGGCCTATAAAAAGTATTTTATGCATGGGACATCTCATTTCATAGGCCTTGACACCCACGATGTTGGTCTTTGGCATGAGCCAATTTCAGAGGGAATGGTATTTACTTGCGAACCGGGGATTTATATTCCAGAGGAAGGTTTGGGTATTCGTTTGGAAGATGATTTAGTTGTCCAAAAGTCTGGTGCGCCATTTAATTTAATGAAAGATATTCCTTTACAAGCTGATCACATTGAAGAATTGATGAATGCAAATTAATTCGTAATGTTAAATTTCAGAGTTTCAGGAGAAGGCAAAACCATTGTTTTCTTACATGGATTTTTAGAATCTCTTACAATGTGGGATTATTTACCACTTGAGCAACTTGGTTCTAGAAATATTTTTATTGATTTACCAGGACACGGAAAATCACCATTAACGGATAAATCAGATCATGCAAGCTTAGAATTTATGGCAGATGAGGTCATTTCTGTTCTAGCGCATCTCGAAGTTGCTGAATTTTCCCTTGTTGGCCATTCTATGGGTGCTTATGTTGGTTTGCTAATAAAACAAAAACTTGAATCTTGTAACTTCCTAGTTTTACTAAACTCTAACTTTTGGTGCGACAATGAACAGAAGAAAATAGATCGCCTGAGAGTCGTAAAAATTGTTTTGAAAGCAAAAAACATATTTATAAATGAAGCGATACCCAATTTATTTTGGAAGCCAGAATTACACAAAGACGAAATAAAAAAATTGAAAGATGAGGCACTTAAAATGTCTTCTGAAGCAATCATTTACTCGACCTTAGCAATGCGAGAACGCAAAGATTTTTCGAAAGAAATCCATCAGAACCCATCAGGTTATGTGCTAATTCATGGCTCATATGATAAATTAGTTTCAATCTCAGATTTAGAAAGTAGAATTAATTCTAGAAAGCAGCTACATATAATTACAAATGCTGGTCACATGTCTCATATTGAAAATAGTGATGAGATAATGGAGATTTTATCTAAATTATTTTAAGCGAGCATAATTATAAAAAAAAGAGTAATTTTGTGTAAATCAAACTTTTAAACTAAAAATTATTTTATGAAAAATACTAAAAATTATTTATTCCTTTCGATTGCGGTAATAATTTCTTTAGCCATTACGAGCTGCGGAAAATATGAAGACGGACCTGGATTCTCTTTATTGTCAAAAACAGCTAGAATGACCAATAAATGGGAACTGAAATCTGTGGATGGTGAAACAATTCCAGCTGGAGATCTAGTATTAGATCTTAAAAAAGATGGCTCTATGAGCATTAATGAAGATGGTTATATTATTGATGGATCTTGGGAGTTTAGCAGTGATAAAGAAGATCTTCGTTTATCTATTTTTGGTGATGAAGTGGACTTAAAAATTAGACGACTAACAAATAAAGAATTATGGTTGGAAAATGAACTTGAAGATAATGAGCTAAGCAAATTTGAAGCGCAATAATAAAAAATTAATTTTAAAAAAAACCTCGATAAATTATCGAGGTTTTTTTTTCTTTAAAATTTTCTTAATTTTTTACAATAATAAATGGGGCTTTAATACTTTTTACTTTCAAAGAAGATAGCTTATGTGTTTAGTGTTTCAAGATTCAAAATTCAAAATAGATTTCACTTCACTCAAAATACCCTGTAATACAATACGACCATGCCTATGATGTTTTTAATACTAGAGAATTAAACCTTCTATCCAATTCATCTAATGCTTGATAAATAATTAGGGATTTATCGTAAATTTGCCATCTTATTAGGAAAATTCGCATGAACGATAAATATAACGAGTACAAAGGCCTAAACCTTCCAAATGTTGCAAAAGAAATTTTAGAGAAATGGCAAAATGAGTCCATTTTTGAAAAATCGATTGCGCTGCGTGAAGGAAATCCTTCTTTTGTATTTTTTGAAGGACCGCCATCAGCAAATGGTTTGCCGGGTATTCATCATGCAATGTCCCGATCTATTAAAGATATATTTTGTCGCTATAAAACACTAAAGGGATTTCAAGTTAAAAGAAAAGCTGGTTGGGATACTCACGGACTTCCGGTGGAATTAGGCGTTGAGAAAGAATTGGGAATTACCAAAGAAGATATTGGCACAAAAATTTCTGTTGATGAATACAACAATGCCTGCAAAAAGGCAGTAATGCGCTACACTGATATTTGGAATGACTTAACAGAGAAAATGGGATATTGGGTTGACATGGAGAATCCGTATGTAACCTTTGAGCCAAAATACATGGAATCTGTTTGGTGGTTATTAGCGCAATTGTATAACAAAGGATTAATTTACAAAGGATATACGATTCAACCGTATTCTCCAAAAGCTGGAACAGGACTTTCATCGCATGAATTAAACCAACCAGGTTGCTATAAAGATGTAAAAGATACGACGGTTGTTGCACAATTTAAACTTCTTTCAAATCAAACTCTTCCTTCAGAATTTGGTATTGTAGCAGCAAAAACTGCTTGTTTTTTCCTTGCTTGGACAACTACTCCATGGACTTTACCCTCAAATACTGCTTTGGCTGTTGGTCCGTCAATTCAATATGTTTTAGTTGCCACATTTAATCAATATACATTTGAAGCAATTCATGTTATTTTATCAGTTTAGTAAAGGCTTTCACGCTGTAGATGCTCTTTCAGAATTAGCAAGTTACAAACCAGCTGATAAATCAATACCATTTTATGTTATAGGAACATGTCAAGGCAAAGATTTAGTAGGATTAAAATACGAGCAGTTGCTGCCTTATTGTCTTCCGGCTGAAAATCCTGAACGTGCTTTCTGTGTTATTCCTGGAGATTTTGTAACTACAGAAGATGGAACAGGAATTGTTCATACTGCGCCAACATTTGGAGCTGACGATGCTAAAGTTGCCGCAGAAGCTGGTGTTCCGGCACTTCTTATTCAAGATGAAAAAGGGAATCTTGTTCCGCTTGTAGATTTACAAGGGCGCTTTAGACCAGAAGTTACAGACTTCGCTGGAATGTATGTAAAGAATGAGTACTATGATGATGGAACAGCTCCAGAACGCTCAGCAGATGTTCAAATTGCCATCAAACTTAAAGAAGAAAATCGTGCTTTTAAAGTCGAAAAATACGAGCACAACTATCCTCATTGTTGGAGAACTGACAAGCCCGTTTTGTATTATCCAATGGATTCATGGTTTATTCGTGTAACGGATAAAAAAGACCGAATGGTTGCTTTAAACAATACTATTAATTGGAAACCTGAAGCAACAGGAACTGGCAGATTTGGAAAATGGTTAGAAAATGCAAACGATTGGAATTTGTCGCGCTCGCGCTATTGGGGGATTCCAATTCCAATATGGTCAACAGAAGAGGGAGATGAACGAATTTGCTTTGGCTCTGTTGAAGAAT
>JBILAB010000136.1:0-5131 GCA_044354455.1 Crocinitomicaceae bacterium
TATTCTAAAAATGCAGGATTCTCGTATTGCTCTGCCTTAAAATCAAGAAAATCCTTTAATTCAATTAATTCCATGTGGTAAAAATAGAACAATGTGAATTAAAGGATATCTTAAACTGATTTATTTATTCAACTTAATTATAGAAATAGTAACTTTATGTCATACTATTACTGCTGATCTAATGACCAATAATTTATTTATTTTATTTCTATTATTTAGCTTTCAGTTTTTTTCTCAAACTAAGAAGGAAAAAATAGAACAGAATATCATCACCTTGCACAAGAAAAAATTTGATTGGCTTATTTCAAAACAATATGATTCTTTAGCAGCTTTATTTAATGACAATATTGAGTATATTCATTCGAATGGATGGATTGAAAACAAAACTGAAATTATTGCTGATTTAAAGAGCGGAAAATTAAATTACAAGCGAGTAGAGGTAAGCGAAGCAAAAGTTCGTCTAAGTAAAAATGTCGCAATTCTAACTGGAAAAGGTGTATTTTTTGTTACAATGGATAATAAAGACCTTGAAATCAAATTACTCTATTCTGAAGTTTACATAAAGGAAAAAGGAAAATGGCTTTTGACTCATCGCCATGCAAATAAATTGTAGTGATTTTTAAATAAAATTACCGTCTTGCATTGATAAAGTACGATCAGCCATTTTTGCTAAGTCTTCATTGTGCGTTACAATCACAAAAGTTTGCTTGAATTCATCACGTAATTCAAAGAATAATTCGTGGAGTTCCTTTGCGTTCTTTGTATCTAGATTTCCAGATGGTTCATCTGCAAATATTACTTTTGGTTTATTTATCAAAGCGCGACAAACTGCAACACGTTGCTGTTCTCCGCCTGACAATTCTGATGGCTTATGATCTTTTCTTGTTTCGATCCCTAACCTCAGCATTAATTCAAGTGCAAGTTTATCGGATTCTGCTTTTGATTTTCCTCCAATCATTGCAGGCAAAGAAATATTTTCAATAGCTGAGAATTCTGGAAGTAACTGATGAAATTGAAAAATAAAACCCAAATTTTGATTTCGGAAATGCGCTAGTTTTTTTGCACTCAGTTGAAAAGGGTTAATTCGATCAATTTCTAAAATTCCATTATCTGGAGTATCTAAAGTCCCAAGTATTTGAAGAAGAGTAGTTTTGCCCGCTCCAGATGAGCCTACAATTGATACAATTTCAGCATTATCAACCATAATGTCGACGCCTCTTAAAATGGAAAGCTCACCAAACGACTTAACGATACCGCTTGCCTTTAAAATCATGGTTTCAGATTTAAATGATGTCCCATTTTATCTCTTTTAGTTCGAAGATAACTTTCATTATGTACATTGCTCTGAATTTCAAGTGGAATATTTTCAACGATCTCTAGTCCGTAGCCAATTAATCCGGTTCTCTTTTTAGGATTATTAGACAATAAGCGCATTTTAGAAACTCCTAATTCTCTTAGCATTTGAGCACCAAGTCCATAATCTCTTCCATCTGGCTTAAATCCGAGTTGAATATTTGCATCAAAAGTATCAAAACCATCCTCTTGTAATTTGTAAGCTTTTAATTTATTTATCAATCCGATTCCACGTCCTTCTTGGTTCATATAAATGATTACACCTTTCCCTTCTTTTTCAATCATTTCCATTGCTTTGTGTAATTGATCTCCACAATCGCAGCGACAAGATCCAAAGATATCACCAGTTAAACAGGAAGAATGAACACGAACTAAGATAGATTCATCATTATTCCAGGTTCCTTTTACTAGCGCTAAATGGTCTTGGTCACTATTTTTATCCTTAAAAGCATGAAGTTCAAAATTCCCAAAAACAGTTGGCATATGAACATCAAGTACTTTTTCAATCAGTGTTTCATTTGCAATTCTATATTTTATAAGATCTTCAATTGAAATAATTTTTAAATTGAATTTTTTAGCTATTTCTAGTAATTCCGGTAAACGTGCCATTGATCCATCTTCATTCAAGATTTCCACAATGATTCCCGCTTCTTCAAAACCCGCTAAACGCGATAAATCAACAGCAGCTTCTGTGTGACCAGCTCTTCTTAAAACACCACCTTTTTTAGCTCTCAAGGGAAAAATATGACCTGGTTTCCCTAGTTCTTCTGGACGGATTTCTGGGTCAATCATTGCTAAAACCGTTTTTGAGCGGTCGCTCGCAGATATTCCAGTTGTACATCCATGCCCGATTAAATCAATGCTAACAGTAAAAGGTGTTTCATATGCCGCAGAATTATTTCTAACCATCATCTCTAAGCCTAGTTGATCGCAGCGTTCTTCACTAATTGGAGCACAGATTAATCCTCGTCCGTGGGTCGCCATAAAATTAATTAGTTTTGGACTTGCATTTCTAGCTGCAGTAAGGAAATCCCCCTCGTTTTCTCTGTCTTCATCATCTACTACGATAATTACATTTCCTTTTTGAATTTCTTCAATTGCTTCCTCTATCGTATTTAAAACTGATGTCATTTTCTGAATTATAAGCGCAAAGTTAGTTTATTATTTAGTTTGTTTTTTTATTAGTTTTTCGAAGGAATTTGCTTTAAGACTTCCAAATAGAATTTCCAGAATTTTTGAACGGAAGAAATTTGCACTTTTTCATCCGGCGAATGTGCAGCACGGATATTTGGTCCAAATGAAATCATATCAACTTCTGGAAGATGCTTTCCAAGAATACCGCACTCTAATCCAGCGTGACAAGCCTTAACTTTTGGATCTTCATTGAACATTTTTTTGTAGAGATTTTCCATACACTTTAAAATATCAGAATTTGGATTTGGTTTCCATCCCGGATAATCTCCACCTTGTATAACTTCACAGCCACTATTCTCAAATGCACAGCGAATAGTCATTGCTATTTCAGCTTTTGTGGATTCTACACTACTTCTTTGTAAAGATTGTGAAGTAAAAGTTCCATTTTGAATGATAACTCTTGCCAAGCTTGAAGAAACTTCAACCAAACCCTCAATATCTGGGCTCATGCGATAAACACCATTGTGTAAAGAACATAAAAGATTGATAATTTTTTTAAAGTCACCTGAATTCATTACTTTTTGAGCAGCGTTAATTTCTGAACGTTGAATATTAATAGCTGGCTCAATAGCTTTGTATTCTTCCAAGATTATTTTTATTTGCTTATTGAGAAGCTCATAAAAAATAGCGCAATCGGAATCTTTCACAACAAGCTGTGCTTTTGCTTCACGAGGAATAGCATTTCGAAGACTTCCACCATCAAAAGCTACAAGTTGAATTGAAATTACATTGTTTATTTCCCAGAGAATTCGAGCAAGTATTTTATTTGCATTTCCTCGCCCTTTATCAATGTCCATTCCAGAGTGACCACCAAGTAAGCCAAGAATAGAAATTTCAATAGTTTTAGAATTTACATTTGGATTTTCTTCAGAATAGGAATATGTTGTATTTGTATCTATTCCGCCTGCACAACCAATTGAAAGCTCATCATCATCTTCAGTATCAAGATTCAGTAAAATTTCGCCATCAAAATAAGAAGGATCAAGCTTTATAGCACCTGTCATTCCTGTTTCTTCATCAATTGTAAAAAGTGCTTCAATAGCTGGGTGTGAAATTTCATTGGAAGATAAAACCGCCATAATTGCAGCTACTCCAATTCCGTTATCTGAACCTAGAGTTGTTCCATTTGCCCGAACCCAATCACCTTCAACTTGCATCTCAATTCCTTGCGTATCAAAATCGAAAATTGTATCTGAATTTTTTTGATGAACCATGTCCAAATGCCCTTGCAAAATAATTGTTTTCTGCTCCTCCATTCCTTTGGATGCTGGTTTTTTGATGATGATGTTTCCAATTGCATCTTGCTGCGTTTCTAGACCAAGATTTTTTCCGAAATCAATCATAAATTGACAAATTCTCTCTTCTTTTTTTGAAGGGCGAGGAATAGCATTTAAATCAGCGAAATGATTCCAAAGTAGCTTTGGTTCTAATGAGCGAATAGACATAATTTTAAGTTTTAAGGGAATTTTGGATATTGCAAAAAGTTAGGATCTCTTTTTTCTAAAAAAGCATTTTTACCTTCTTGGGCTTCATCTGTTAAATAATAGAGTAGGGTGGCATCTCCTGCTAATTCCATTAAGCCATGTTGACCATCAAGTTCTGCATTCATTGCACGTTTAATCATGCGAATAGCAAGGGGGCTTCTTTTCATAATTGTTTGACACCAACTAACAACTGTATCTTCCAATTCAGCTAGTGGAACAACTTTATTAACCATTCCCATTTTTTCTGCTTCTTCAGCAGTATATTGCTCGCACAAAAACCAAATTTCCCGCGCTTTTTTTTGTCCAACGTGACGTGCTAGATAGGATGAACCAAATCCGCCATCAAAACTACCGACTTTAGGTCCTGTTTGCCCAAAGCGAGCATTATCTGAGGCAATTGTTAAATCACACACAACATGTAATACATGTCCGCCGCCAATTGCGTAACCATTTACCATTGCAATAACAGGTTTTGGCAAAGAACGAATTGCTTTATGTAAATCTAAAATATTTAGTCTTGGCACTCCATTTTCTGAAATATAGCCGCCAATTCCTTTAACATTTTGATCGCCTCCAGAACAAAAAGCTTTGTCTCCCTCACCTGAAAAAACGACAACATTTATATCGGGGCGTTCACGACAGATATTAATTGCATCCAACATTTCAAAATTTGTTTCTGGTCGAAAAGCATTGTAAACGTGAGGTCGATTGATTGTTATTTTTGCTATTCCTTCATGGAATTCAAATTTAATATCTTCGTAGGATTTAATATTTTGCCAATTTCGATTAGTCATGGATGAAAATTTCTACAAAAATAATAACAAAGAGTTGAAGTCTATGCAACTATAACACGAAATTAAGTCAAGAGTTCGCTATTGCCGACTTAATTTCCCTTCTTTCCAATCTTTAATAAGTTTTGCCCAAGAATAGGGGTTTAATAAATTATTAACTGGTAATTGCCCATTTGTATACAATTGAGTAGCTCGTTGATTAGCTACATTTCCAAATGCCAATGAAGCATCTGCATCTAAACGGGCAGCGACAAAGGCCAAAGATTCTCCGGAAAGTTCTTTTTGAGCACGACGAATGGCGTCATCATA
>JBILAB010000137.1:0-5107 GCA_044354455.1 Crocinitomicaceae bacterium
GAGATTGTTCGTTTGGGAATTCCAGATGAATATGTCCATCATGGCACACAAGAAGAACTTTGGGAAGATTGTGGCTTTGATGCAAAAGCCATTGTAAAAGCAGTAGAAAAGATGCTTTCGATTAAAGTTGTTGAAAAAAAATCTACTAAGGAGGCAGTTTAAGTTTTTTAATTATTGTATTTTGTACTTTAATTTAAAAATTTAATCGTGAAAAAAACAAATATTGGCGCATTCGCCACACTCATATCAATCTTTTTCTTTTGGGGTTTTGTTGCTGCTAGTAATGACATATTAATACCTGTTTTTAAGAAAGCATTGGATTTAAGTCAATTTGAATCGCAATTGATTTCCTTAGCCTTCTATATTGCTTATACTTTTGGATCCTTAATGTATTTTGGTATTTCCTCTTTATTGAAAAGAGATATTTTAAATGTTATTGGATATAGAAATGGTTTGTCTTTGGGATTAATTATTTCAGCTTTAGGGACTTTACTCTTTATTCCGGCTTCAAATAATGCCTCTTTCCCTTTATTAATTTCAGGTCTATTTACAGTAGGCTTAGGATTTTCTTTACAACAAATTGCAGCCAATCCTCTGGCAATACAAATGGGTGATCCATCAAAAGGAAACATGCGTTTAAGTTTAGCTGGGGGCATTAATAATGTTGGAACAACCATCGGACCTGTAATCGTTTCGTTTGCCATTTTTGGCGGTTTATCCTCTGGTGCAACGACGACTTTAAATTTACAAGCAGTACAAACTCCTTATCTTTTTCTTGGTGCTGCATTTGTAATTGCTGCAATATTTTTTAAATTTTCTTCTGTTCCAGATAGACTTAATGAAGAAACTGAAAATAGTGGGGGAAATATAATGGAGACATTGAAGTACCCGCAAGTCCTTTTAGGAATGATAGCAATATTTGTTTACGTTGGAGTTGAAGTATCTACAGCAAGTAATCTCCCTGAATTTATGAAGCAGAAATTGGGAACTGAAGAAAGTGCTGTTGCCCCTTTTGTTTCTTTATTTTGGGCAAGTTTAATGATTGGACGTTGGACTTCTGCTGCAGGAGCATTTAATCTTACTGAGAAATTAAAATCCTTGTTAGGTTTTATTTTACCTTTTGCAGCTTTTGGTATTTTCTTAGGTGTTAACTGGATAGCAGGAAATTCTATGGCACAATTCTACCCATATCTTGGAATTGTTGTTTTGTTAATTATTGCTGATAAATTAAGTAAAGGTAATCCAGTGAATCAAATTATGATTTATTCTGCGCTAGGAATTTTAGCCTTGATTATTGGAATTTATTCTTCCGGAATGACAAGTGTATTTGCCTTTATTTCTGTAGGTTTATTTTGCAGTACGCTTTGGCCTTGTATATTCACGCTTGGTATTGCTGGTTTAGGAGAAAAAACAAATACAGCATCAAGTTTATTAATTATGATGATCATGGGTGGTGGATTTATTTCAACTGCACAAGGTGCACTTGCTAGTAACGATTTATTGGGTATTCAACATTCTTATTGGCTTGGAGTTCTCTGTTTTGCTTATTTATTATTCTTTTCATGGAGCGTAAACAAAACACTTAAAAAACAAGGAATCACCGATTTTTCTTCATCTGGAAATGCACATTAAATAAAGAATCTCTTTAACTATGATGTATCGTATTGAACTTTCAGATTTTTTTACCTCCGCTTTTTCTGTCGATTGTATAATTTTCGGATTTTCGGGGAGTAAAATAAAAGCTTTGTTAATAAAACGCGCCATGGAACCTTACGAAAATTTCTGGGCAGTTCCTGGAGATTTAGTTTATCCCGATGAGGATTTACCTCAGGCTGCACAAAGGGTATTGTTCGAATTAACAGGCATGAAAGAGGTTCAAATGCATCAATCTCAATCTTTTGGAAATCCCAATAGGCATCCGCAAGGTCGTGTTATCACAATTGCCTATTTTGCCTTGGTTCGAATAGATGATTTTGAAGTAAAAGCGTCTTCATGGGCTGAGGAAGTAAGTTGGGTTTCCTTAGATGAAATTCCAACTTTAGCTTTTGACCATAGTCATATTCTCTCTTCCACCTACGAGCTTTTAATTCAAAAATTAAAAACGGAACCTGTTTGTTTTGACATGTTGCCTGAGCGCTTTACCCTCAATGAAATGCAAAGTTTGTATGAGTTTGCTTTTGAAGTTGATATGGATAAAGCAAATTTTAGAAAAAAAATAAAGTCTGTTCCAATGCTTGCACATGATGAAAAACAAAAAAATGTAAAGCATCGACCTGCTACATTATTTTCTTTTGACCGAAAGGATTACGAGACAATCAAGGTAAATAAAGATTACCAGTTTAAAATGTAATTACTTTTTATTGATTCTTTATTACCAGTGTACTTCCTGTCATTTCAATTGGAGCCGCTAAGCGTAAACGGTCTAAAATTGTTGGTGCAACATCTGCCAAAATACCATCTGAAAGCTTTAATTCTTTTTCTTTTGTCACTAAAATAATTGGTACAGGATTTAAACTATGTGCAGTGTTTGGGCTTCCATCTTCATTTAGTGCAAAATCTGCATTTCCGTGATCAGCGATAACTAAAAATTCATAACCAAGTTCCAGGCCTATTTCTACAACAGATTTTAAACATTGGTCTACTTTTTCCACCGCTTTTATAATAGCGTCGTACACTCCTGTATGACCAACCATATCTGGATTTGCAAAATTTAGACAAATAAAATTGGGCTGTTTAACTTGCATATAGAGAATGATTTTATCACTCAGCTCAACAGCACTCATTTCAGGTTGTAAATCGTAGGTTGCAACTTTAGGGGATTTCACCATAATGCGTTCTTCCAATCGAAATTTTTCTTCTCTACCGCCACTAAAAAAATAGCTAACATGAGGATATTTTTCAGTTTCTGCAATACGAAGTTGTGAGAGATCCATGTTGGAAATAACTTCTCCTATGGTATTTTTTAAATTATCTTTTTCGAAAGCTACGTGTATATTTTTAAAACTTGAATCGTAATTTGTCATACTACAGTAGTACAAATCCAAGGGTTGCATTTCAAATTCCGGAATGGCTCTTTGGCTTAAAGCAATGGTAATTTCTCTTGGTCTATCAGTTCTGAAATTAAAATTAATTACTACATCATTATCGCAAATTGTTCCCTTAGGATCTACAATAAAAGGTTCAATAAATTCATCACTAATATTCGAAATATAGGAGGCCCTAATTCCCTCACTGGCGGTATTAAATCTCGCTCCTTTTCCATTAACCAAAAGGTCATATGTTTTCTTTATTCTCTCCCAGCGATTATCTCTATCCATTGCAAAATATCTTCCACAGACGCTTGCAATTTTTCCAGTACTTAAGGTTAGTTGCTCTTCCAATTCTTGAAAAAAGTGTTCTGCACTATTGGGATCACAATCTCTACCATCTGTAAAACCATGGATGTAAACATTTTTAACTTGCTGTGTTTTTGCTAATTCACATAATGCATATAAGTGTTCTTGCGAACTGTGTACGCCACCTTTTGATACTAATCCAATCAAGTGAAGTTTTGAATTTCTTTTTTTGACTTCCGCCATTGCTTCTAGCAGCACTTTATTGCTAAAAAAATCCCTTTCTCTTATGGATTTATTGATACGGGTTAATTCTTGGTATACAATTCTCCCAGCACCAATATTTAGATGTCCCACTTCAGAGTTTCCCATTTGCCCGTCTGGCAATCCAACATTTTCACCGAATGTTTTTAATGTTGCATTTGGATATTTTAGAAGGAGTTCATCCATGAATGGTGTGTGAGCTTGAGCAATTGCATCTGAGCTTGTACCATCTCCAAGACCCCAACCGTCTAAAATTATAAGTCCAATGTGTTTTGTCATAAGGGCAAAGTTACTTCAAAAGCTGCCCCTTTTGGTAAATTTTCCTTGTATTGAATAGAACCGCCATTTAATCGTGCGAATTCAGAAACAATGAATAAGCCCAAGCCACTCCCTTTTGCACTTCTTGTTTCCTCATTGCCAATACGGTAAAATTTAGTAAAAATATTTTCTCTTTCAGTCAAGGGAATTCCTGGCCCCTGATCTTTTACTCCAAAAACAATTTCTTTTTCATTTTGAAAAGAATAAAGTGTTATACAGGGATTAGTTCCGGAATATTTTACAGCATTTTCGATCAAGTTTTCGATAATTGCCTCTAGCATAAATACGTCACCTTTTACAATTGTATTTGCTTGGATTTCACTAGTTACACTTTTCAAGGACAAGCGATTAATAATTTTTTCACTTAATTCTGCTAAGTTGATTTCAGTTTTTACAGCTTGAAGTGCATTATTTTCAACTCTTGAAGCATTGAGAATATTATCAATCAAATTTTCTAAGCGTTCATTTTCATTTAAGGTTTTAGTGATTAATTCATTCCTTTTCTCTTGAATTAACTCCCGTTTTAAGAGTGTTTGTAAAAGTAGTTTACTAGAAGCAATAGGAGTTTTTAACTCGTGGGTAATTGAAAGTAAAAAATTAGACTGTCTTCCTGAAAGTTCAAACTCCTTTTTAATCGCACTTCGGATTTTATAAAGCCCCAGAAGTAAAATGAGAATAAAAACGGACCCCTCTCCCAAAATCATTAAAACTCTTCGATTTACTTGTTCATCTGTGTTAGCAGTATTTTGGCTAAGCTGAATGAGGTGAAAACCCCACCAAATAAATTGTAATAGGATATATGCACTGAGAAAATAAAAAATTACAGTTGTTTGTTTTTTCATAGAAAAAAATCACTTTGATTTTTTGGAACTTGATTTTTTAAATATATTTCCAACTTCTCTTCCAATTTTTTGAATGGTTTCTACTCCAGCATTAATTGCAGTAGAAGAAATATCATTGTAATTTTCATTCATCTTATCTAGCTCCATTCCTGGATAGATAAAAATAGTATCATTGTTTGGACAAGCTTTTTCAATTTTGTCAGCAAAAGATTCAGTGCCTAAATCATAAGAAACAGAACCAATTCTTGCTCCACAAAAAACAATTATTCCATGGTCTTTTTTGTCAAAGTATAAAAAGAAATCATCTACATTTTCTATTTCTTGAAAATGAATATTAAAATCTAATTTATT
>JBILAB010000139.1:0-5072 GCA_044354455.1 Crocinitomicaceae bacterium
GTTGATGGTGAATATATTTTAAATCCAACTATGGCTGAAATGGCTATCTCTGATATTGATATCGTTATTGCAGGTACAATGAAAGACATCAACATGTTGGAGGGAGAAATGCAAGAAATTTCTGAAGAAGAATTAATCGAAGTTTTTAAAATTGCACACGTTGCTATTAAAGAACAATGTCAATTTCAATTGGATTTAGCTGCAGAAATTCCAAGTTCTCAACCTAAGCGCACATATTCGCATGAATCTCACGACGAAGCGGTTAAAGCGAGAGTTTTTGAATTAGCTATGGAAAAATGTAAAGATGTAGCTCGAATGGGCTTAGCAAATAAAGCAAAACGAACAGAATTGTTTGATGAAATCAAAGCGGAAGTTAAAGCAAGTTATTCTGATGAAGAATTAGCGGAAGTCGGGAAATTTATTTCTCCCTACTTTTCTGAAGTTAAAAAGAAAGCAGTTCGTTGGGTAATGTTAAATGATCGCAAGCGTTTGGATGGTCGTCAATTTGATGAAATTCGTCCTATCTGGGCTGAGGTAGATTATTTACCAATGGTTCACGGTTCTGCAGTATTTACTCGTGGAGAAACACAATCATTAACAACCTTAACCCTTGGTGGAAAAATGGATGAGCAATTAATTGACGGTGCAACTTTTAAAGGAACTGAGCGTTTTATGTTACATTATAATTTCCCTCCATTTTCTACAGGTGAAGCAAAACCTTTACGTGGAACTTCTCGAAGAGAAATTGGTCATGGAAACTTGGCACTAAGAGCGCTTAAGCCAGTTCTTCCAGATGATAATCCTTATACTATTCGAATTGTTTCTGATATTTTAGAATCCAATGGTTCTTCTTCTATGGCAACTGTTTGTGCAGGAACTTTAGCATTAATGGATGGCGGAATTCAAATCAAAGCACCAGTTTCAGGAATCGCAATGGGTTTAGTTGCTGATGAGGGTAAATTTGCTATTCTTTCCGACATCTTAGGGGATGAAGATCATTTAGGTGATATGGATTTCAAAGTAACAGGAACTTCGAAAGGAATTACTGCTTGCCAAATGGATATAAAAGTAGATGGTTTACCATACGAAGTTCTTATTCAGGCCTTAGAGCAAGCAAAAGCGGGTCGTATTCATATTTTAGGAAAAATAATAGAAACAATGCCAGCGCCGAGAGCTGAGTTGAAACCTCAAACTCCACGAGTAGAAATGTTTGTTGTTCCAAATGATATGATTGGTGCTATTATCGGACCTGGAGGAAAAATTATTCAGGGACTTCAAAAAGAAACCAAAACAATTATTACGATTGAGGAATTACCTACAACAGAAGGCCGAGTTCAAATATTATCTAGCAATGCAGATGATATGAATGAGGCAATGCGTAGAATAAAATTAATTGCTTTCCCACCTCAAGTGGAAGATGGAGCTACGTATCACGGAAAAATTAAATCAGTAAAGGACTTTGGTTGCTTCGTAGAAATACTTCCAGGAACAGATGGTTTAATTCATATTTCTGAATTCTCTTGGGAGAAAGTTGCTAAAATGGAAGATGTTTGTAAAGAGGGAGAGATGCTTGATTTTAAAGTTATTGGAAAAGATCCAAAAACTAAGAAATGGAAATTATCTCGAAAGGTTTTGTTGCCAAGACCAGAAAGAGAAGCAGAAGTTCCCCAAGATTAATTTAACTTCTGAAATAATATAGAATTTAAAAAGGCGGCAATTTTGTCGCCTTTTTTTTATTGTTGAATCTCGATAATAGATTTGTATTTTTGTAGAAATCTTTAACTATGAAAATTAACTTACTTTTTGCTTCACTCTTAAGTGTTTTTATTTCATTTACTCAAACTTTTGAATCTTTTAACTTTGATGGCGCATTAAATGCAAATGGCTGGACAACTCACAGTGGTGCAGTGCCAGGTCAATTTCAAGTTCTAACAACACCTTCTAATTCGGGAAGTAGTTTATCTTATAGTTGCTTGGAAAATTCAATCGGAAATAGAGCAATATTTATAGCCGGAAATACTGAAGACGTTAACAAAGCAATTACTGGAATTTCTGAAGTAGGGTATTTATCATTCTTAATAAATGTTACAAATGCAGATTCTCTTACGACTAATGGTGTACATTTTATTGGCTTTGGAGGTGCAGCAGGAACTTCTTTAACTAGTTTTGCTGGTCGTGTTTATGTTAAAAAAGGTCTTGCACCAAATACTTTTCAATTAGGAATCCTTAATTATACAGGAGGAACACCTGCCCCAACGCCAAATTATATTTTTACTGAATTTCCAGCGGGAACAACATTATTCGTCGTTGTAAAACTTAATAATACAACTTCGCCAATACAAGCTTCCCTTTTTATTAATGCCGTTCTAGGAAGTATTGAACCTCTCCCTACTTTAGAAAGTTCTTCAGGGACTACTACTTTTAATTCCTTTGCTTCGGTTTATTTGCGTCATGGTACAGGAATAAGAAATATAGAAATAGATGAAATAAGAGTAGGATCCACTTGGGAGTCTGTTACTCCAATTTCGTTTAATATTCCAATTACTTACTATCAAGATATAGATAATGATGGCTTTGGCAATCAAAATGTTTCTCAGTCAGATTGCAATCCAATTGTTGGCTATGTTATAAATAATACTGATTGTAATGATGGCAATAATCAAATTTTCCCGGGTGCCGCAGAAATTCTTGGTAACGGAATTGATGAAAATTGTGACGGTGTTGATGGTACTTTAAGTTTGGCGTATATTTCAAATTTTAATGCATCTATTTATCCAAATCCAAGTAATGGAACATTTGTTGTTCGTTTTAATACTTCTGTATATGATGGGATTCTAAATTTGACAGACATCAATGGAAAACTGATTCTTTCTAAGCAAATAACTGGTTTATCATATGAAATCAATGATATAACGCTTAAAAAAGGAATTTACTTCCTTACTATTACTTCAAGTATTGGAATGATAACCCAACGAGTTATCATCAATTAAGCTATTAAATAATTACCACACAAAGTCCTCAGAAATACTTGCATTTTATTGTAAGAAATTATTGATGGCAAGGTGTAATTTACTAGTTGGTAATCCCATAACATTCGTGTACGAACCATTTATTTTTTGGACACCAATCATACCTATCCAATCTTGAATCCCATATGCACCAGCTTTGTCCATTGCATCATTTGTTTTAAGATAAGAATCAATTTCCGAATCACTTAATTTATTGAAAGTTACTTCAGTTTTATCTTGAAAAGTGATGTATTTTTCTTTATTACGAATTGTTACGCCTGTAATTACAAAATGAGTTTTACCAGAAAGTTTAAGCAGAATATTTTTAGCCTCTTTTTTATCTTTTGGCTTTCCAATAATTTCATTTTCTAATAGAACTATTGTATCAGAACAGATGAGAATTTCATCAGCATCTATGTTGTGAATGAGCGCATCTGATTTTTTAAAAGAAAGAAATTCTGCAACATTTTCTAATTTTAAGGAACTATCAAAGGATTCATCAATTTCAGGTTTTAGGGTCCTAAATACAAATCCCATAGAACTTAATAATTCTCTTCTTCTCGGAGATTCAGAACCTAATACTATTTTCATTTGTAGTTGAATAAAAAAGACAAAAGTGGAAGAAACATGCTAATTTTGATTAGTAAGTTAATTGTCTTGAAATTTAAAGGTTTGATAAAACCGTAATAAATAAAAATAAATAAGTTGATTAATCCTGCTCCAATCAAAAATAAAAGAGATAGGTTAGTGACTTCTATTTTCGCTGTCATGTATAGGAGTATGCCAATTATTAAGGGGATTTGTAAAAGAATCATTGCAATCCAAGCTGCTTTTTGAACACCATATTTCATAGGGATAGTAATTACGTTCATTACTTTATCACCAATCATGTCGTCAATATCTTTTGTAATTTCTAGCGCAAAAATTTGGAGAAACCCACAAAAAGATAAAAAATAAATAAAAGAATAATCGAGATTTGTAGACCAGCTTTCCGAATTAAATGAAGAAAAAATATTCGTGCTTTCATTCGCAATTCTAAAGTACCAAACTGCTATAAGTGGAATACATGATGCAAGGATCGCAACGATAAAATTTCCAATAATAACTTTTCGCTTTAAATAAACGCTATAAAACCAAAGTAAATTTATAGAACCAAGATGAATAAATACAAATAGAAAGCTATTGTATTTAAAAGATAAGTAAATTGAGATAAGAAATGCTATACTATTTAAAATCCAATGAATTAAAATTACCCATCTTTTTTTTAAATATTTTGATACAATTACTCGCTCAGGTTTATTAATTCTATCTGCTTTAATATCAAAATAATCATTTATCATATTTCCAGCTGCAGCTATTATAACTGTTGATAAAATGAGAAGTGAATAATCGAAAATTGAAAAATCAACTTTTTGAAATGAATTATTTTTAAAAATAAAAAAGGCAATCCCCATCATTGAGAAAAAAATAAATAAAAGATTTGATAGTCGTATTAAGCGAAAAATAGATATCATAAGATTATTTTATAAACTGTTCGACGATTTTTTTGATGTGCTTTTTCTTTTTCTTCATCAGATTGCATTTTTTCAATTTCAATATCTGAAATAATAGTCTGTGTTGAGCCATATCCTTTATATGAAAGACGATTTGCATTAATTCCATTAGAAATTATAAAGTCGAATACTGATTTAGCTCGTTCACTCGATAAAATTAAATTATCCGTGCTATTTCCTCTTGAATCTGTATGCCCACCCAATTCTATTTTATGTTGTGGATTTTCTTTTAAGTATGCAACAAATTCGAGTAATTCAATTTTTGACGTTTCACGAATTTTTGATTGATTTAAATCAAAAAATACATTTGAAAGCACATTTTCCACCTCACTTGTTTCGGGATTTAGCGGAATATCTAAATGATAATTTTCCTGTCCATCTGGGATACTTAAATTAAAGTTTAAGGAGTAGGGGAAATAACCCGGGTAAGAAACACTAATTGCATAATCCCGATTTATAGGAAGTGCAACCATAAAAGAACCATCTATTTTATCTGCATCGGAAATAATTA
>JBILAB010000138.1:0-5072 GCA_044354455.1 Crocinitomicaceae bacterium
TTTCTCTCCATGTTTTTCCACCATCTTCAGATTTGTAGAGTGAAGATTCTGGTCCACCTCCAATATAAGAAGATTCACTCCTGCGACGTTGATGAGCAGATGCATAAAGAATGTCAGGATTTTTAGGATCAATGGCAATTTCTGCTATTCCAGTTTCATCAGAAACAAATAAGGTTAGTTCCCAAGTCTTACCGCCATCAATTGTTTTATAAACTCCACGCTCACCACCTGAACTCCAAACTGGACCGTAGGCGGCAACCCAAACAATATTTTCATTCGTTGGGTGAATAATAATATTTCCAATATGTTCAGAGGTTTTTAAACCCATATTAGTAAAGGACTTTCCACCATCCAAAGAACGGTAGACTCCATCGCCATATGCAACAGATCGCTGGTTATTATTCTCCCCTGTTCCTACCCAAATTGTGTTTGGATTTGAAGGAGAGATTTCCACACAGCCTATTGAATAAGATCCATAACTATCAAAAATTGGAGAAAATGTAATACCATGATTTGTTGTAAGCCAAACTCCACCGGAAGCAGCAGCAATATACCACATATCTTTGTTTTTGGGATGAACAGCAATATCTACGACTCTTCCAGATGTTAGGGCTGGACCAACCATTCGAAAGGAGAGACTTGAAAGAGTGCCTGCATCAAAGGGTAATTTTACAATAGTAGCTTTAGTTTCTTTCTTTTGAGCAGAACTAAAAAATGAAATAAGCACAAATAAAAAAAGTAATTTTTTCATAATTGATGGAATTAATTTGAAAAGATAAAATTACGTAAATTATCCAAAATAAAAGTTGAATGGGACTAACAGTTATTTATTTCTTCAAAATGATTTACTGATAGATAAAGTTCTATTTTTGTATTAATCTAAAATCATTTGTCATGATGCTACCTTTCAATCTCCAAAAATGGATCGATGAAAATCGAGATTTATTAAAGCCGCCTATCGGTAATAAAAACCTGTATAAAGAAGCGGGAGATTTTATTGTTATGGTTGTTGGTGGTCCAAATTCACGCAAAGATTACCACTACAATGAAAGCGAAGAACTATTTTATCAAATTGAGGGAGATATTCAAGTTCGAATTCAAGATAATGGA
This sequence comes from Crocinitomicaceae bacterium, assembly GCA_044354455.1. Classification (GTDB taxonomy): domain Bacteria; phylum Bacteroidota; class Bacteroidia; order Flavobacteriales_D; family Crocinitomicaceae; genus UBA952. Next base: position 1,111 of record JBILAB010000138.1, read on the forward strand.
AAAGCCAAACTAATAGAAATAAAACAAGGTGAACTATTTCTCCTTCCAGGAAATACGCCACATTCTCCAATTCGTGGAGAAAATACTGTAGGATTGGTGATCGAAAAAGTGAGGAAAGGAACTGATTTAGTAGATGGTCTAATGTGGTTTTGTGAAAATTGTAATCATCCACTTCAAACTTATCGTTTTCCGCTCACAAATATTGAAACAGATTTTATCCCACGCTTTAAAGAATTTTATGCTTCAGAAGAAATGCGAAAATGTAAAGAATGTGGAACAATAATGGAAGTTGATCAACGATTTGTTAATTAAAAGTTGATGGACTAATTCTATAAAATTTTATGAAATTATATTATCGAGAGCTAGGAAAAGGAAAACCAATGATAATCCTACATGGTTTATACGGATTTTCAGATAATTGGCAGACACTCGCAACAAAATTTTCAGAATTCTTTAGAGTAATTCTAATTGACTTCAGAAATCATGGACATTCCCCTTGGTCGGATGACTTTTCCTACGATTTAATGGTTGATGATTTAAAAGAGCTCATTGATGACTTAAATTTAGAAAATATTATTTTAGTCGGACATTCAATGGGTGGAAAAGTTGCTATGCACTTCGCTCAAAAATTTCCAAGAAAAATAGAAAAATTAGTAGTTGTGGACATGGGTGTAAAGCAATATACTCAGCATCATCAAGAAGTACTTGAAGCATTTAATAAAGTAGATTTAGAAGGCATAACTGCTAGAAGTCAAGTAGAATTAATTCTTTCTGATTTTATAGAATCTAAGGGTGTAAGGCAATTTCTATTGAAAAATTTATACTGGAAAGAAAAAGGAGAATTGGCATGGAGAGTAAATTTTGTTGTTTTGGAAAAAGCTATGCCTGAAATATTATCAGCACTTCCTTACAAAGAAGTTTTAATTCCTAGTTTATTTATTCGTGGTGAACTTTCTAATTACATTTTAGACACTGACATAAAAGAAATAGAGAGCTTTTTTCTAGATATGTCAATAAAAACTATAAAAAAAGCCGGGCATTGGGTTCATGCAGATGCCCCTGAAGAATTCACAAATACAGTTTTAGAATTTTGTTTGCGATAAAAAACGCCTATCGGCGTTTTATTAGTTTTTACAAAATAAAACCCTTTGTTTTTTGAACTTTTTTACATCCATTGCTTTACTATAACTTAATAAAAACTGAATTGAAGCAACAGTTGGTTGCAAAATTGGTTTGTTATTTTCTAAAATTTCGAGTAAGTATTTTTTTGACATAGGCAAATAAGTTTTTTATGTAAAACGAAAATAAAAATAGTTTAGTATAAACTTTGTAATATATTTGATTTCAGTATTATAAAAAGAGGCTTGCTAAAAGTAAAAAAGAATATTTTAAACTTGGGCACAAATTTTTAACTTTGCACAAACAAAATATAAATGAGCAGTTCTATTAAACCGGGAGTGGCTTGGGGAGATGAGGTACAAGCAATTTTTGACTATGCAAAACTCAAGCATTTTGCGCTTCCTGCAGTAAATGTTTCAAATACGAGTACTACAAATGCAGTAATCGAAACTGCCGCTAAATTAAAATCCCCAGTTATTGTTCAATTTTCAAATGGTGGATCACTCTTTTATGCTGGAAAAGGACTTTCAAATGAAAATGAAAAAGCTGCTATTTTAGGAGGTATTTCGGGAGCGAAACATGTACATTTAATGGCAGAAGCTTATGGGGCGACAGTTATTCTTCATACCGACCACTGCGCAAAAAAATTATTGCCGTGGATTGATGGATTACTAGATGCAGGTGAAGAACATTTTAGATTAACAGGAAAACCCTTGTTTAGCTCTCACATGATTGATCTTTCAGAAGAACCAATATCTGAAAATTTGGATATTTGTAAGAAATATCTTTCTCGCATGAGTAAAATTGGAATGACCTTAGAAATAGAATTAGGAATTACTGGTGGAGAAGAAGATGGAGTAGATAATACAGATATCGATAGCTCTAAATTATATACCCAACCTGAAGAAGTTGCATACGCTTATGAAGAACTTATGAAAATATCTCCACGCTTCACAATTGCTGCAGCATTTGGAAATGTTCATGGTGTATATAAGCCCGGAAATGTAAAATTAACACCGATCATTTTAAAGAATTCCCAAGAATATGTGCAGAAGAAATTTAACACTGGAGAAAACCCTATAAATTTTGTATTTCATGGAGGATCTGGATCTACAAAAGAAGAAATTCGAGAAGCAATTGGTTACGGCGTTATTAAAATGAATATCGACACTGATTTACAATATGCTTTCACAGAAGGAATTCGAGATTATATTACTAAATACAATGCCTATTTACAGCAGCAAATTGGAAATCCAGAGGGTGAAGATTTGCCAAATAAAAAATACTACGATCCTAGGAAATATTTAAGACTAGGACAAGAAACTTTTATGATTCGCTTGGAACAAGCATTTGGTGACCTAAACAATATAAATACATTATCCTAAATTAAAAAAATGAGTTGGTTTAAACGAAATAAAGAGGGAATTACAACCTCAACAAGCGAGAAAAAAGAAATTCCAGAAGGATTGTGGGCCCGTTGTTCAAATTGTAAGACACTTTTTTCTTCAAATGATTTGGCAAAAAATAGCTATGTCTGTGATCGCTGTTCTCACCATGAGAGAATTGGTTCAGAAGAATATTTTAAACTCATTTTTGATGAGGGGAAATACAAAGAATTAAATCCAAATATCGTTTCTGGAGATCCTCTTGGTTTTGAAGATACAAAAAAATATACTGATCGAGTAAAAGCTACTCAAAAATCAAGTGGATTAAAAGATGCTATTCGAACTGCAAAAGGGAAGATTGATGGGATGGATTTTATCATTGCTGCTATGGACTTTTCATTTATTGGAGGTTCAATGGGTTCAGTAATGGGAGAAAAAATTGCAAAAGCCATTGATGAAGCAATTAAACTCAATGCACCATTTATGATTATTTCAAAATCTGGTGGGGCAAGAATGATGGAAGCAGGTTATTCTCTGATGCAAATGGCAAAAGTTTCAGGGAAATTAGGGCAACTTTCGGATGCTAAACTTCCTTATATTTCCTATTTAACTGATCCAACAACTGGAGGTGTTACTGCTTCATTTGCAATGCTTGGTGACATAAATATCTCAGAACCTGGTGCACTCATTGCTTTTGCTGGTCCGCGTGTAGTAAAAGAAACAATTGGAAGAGATTTGCCAGATGATTTTCAAACTTCAGAATTTTTACTAGAACATGGCTTCTTAGATTATATTGTTGATAGAACAGAAATTCGAGAAAAATTAAGTCTTTCTATAAAAATGTTCATGAACTAATCATGTCTATTCGAGTCGTGAAACTGAATGAGGACAGTTCATGGATGTGGGAAAGTGATTCTTTATCAATACTTGTTGATCCTTGGTTTACAGTTTCACAAATAGATTTTGCACCTTGGTTTTCTGAGCAGTTTCACTTGAATCCACAGCCATTAATTTCTGAGATAAAAAAACCTCATTATATTTTTATTTCGCATCCATTTACTGATCATTGTAACAAGGAAACATTGCTTCAATTTGATCCAACTATTCCAATTATAGCAGAAACCAATATCTTGACTAAAATAAAAAGATGGAATTACTTTAAAAATTTAATCAATATAAACGATTTTGAGAAGGTAAAAATTGAGCGCATTAATAAAAAATCCCTATTCGATCTCGTTCATAATGCTTTCTTGATTTCTTTTGAAAATAAGAAAATAGTGTATGCTCCTCATGGTTTTAAATCCCTAAATAAACATGTTACTGCTGATGTATTAATTACTTCTTGCTCTACTTACCATCTTCCTTGGTATTTAGGTGGAACTATTAATCTTGGTATAAATAAAGCCCTTTCAATGGCAGAATTACTTTCAACTTCAATTATCCTATCAACGCATGATG
>JBILAB010000140.1:0-5038 GCA_044354455.1 Crocinitomicaceae bacterium
AAGGAAATCCCCGCCAATAAAATACTTGCTAAGACTACAAAAATTGCTAATAAGCGGTATTCAGCTTTAAGAAAAGCCAAAGCTCCTTCGTATATATAATCAGAAATCTCTTTCATTTTACCGTCGCCGGCATCTTGTTTTAACACCCAAGATCGTTTAATAGCCATAAAAATTAGGCCAATTATAGCCATAGCTATAGGAACATAAATCATAATTGCATTCATATTTTTCTGTTTAAATTTTAATTAATCGAGGGCAAAAATAGTGTTTTTAAGCCAATCTGTTTGAATACGAACAATAAAAAAAAGAGTTACACTAAAAGTCCAAGGAAGTTTAAATTATTTAAATTCAATAGTTTTGGATGCATAGAAAAATAATTATAGGACTATGAAGTACAGATTTTGTTAATTATACCGCAAAAAAAAGAGAAGTTTCCCTCTCAATTTTAACCAATCTACTATTAAATCAATCTTGTAAAACTTCTAATTTTAAATTTGGGCTTACTATTGCTTCTTTTATTTTAGCTTCTAGTTCATCAGCTAATTCGGGGTTGTCAAGTAATAAAGTCTTAATTGAATCTCTTCCTTGTCCTAATCTTGTTTCTCCATAAGAAAACCATGAACCACTTTTCTTTAGGATGTTAAGTTCAACTCCAAGATCAATGATTTCTCCAACCTTAGAAATACCTTCACCATACATAATATCAAATTCTGCTTTTCTAAATGGAGGGGCAACTTTATTTTTAACAACTTTTACTTTCACGCGATTACCAGTTATTTCTTCACCATCTTTCAATTGAGTTGATCTTCTAATGTCAAGTCTTACTGAAGAATAAAACTTAAGAGCATTTCCTCCAGTTGTGGTTTCTGGATTACCGAACATCACGCCTATTTTTTCTCTAAGTTGATTGATGAAGATACAACAGCATCCTGCTTTACTAATAGAACCTGTTAATTTTCTTAATGCTTTTGACATTAATCGTGCCTGAAGTCCCATTTGTGAATCTCCCATTTCACCTTCAATTTCTGCTTTTGGAGTTAATGCTGCAACTGAATCAATAACAACTAAATCTACTGCTCCAGACCTAATAAGGTTGTCTGCAATTTCTAATGCTTGTTCTCCGTTGTCTGGCTGAGAAATTAATAAATTTGCGATATCAACACCTAATTTTTTAGCGTAAAATTGGTCAAATGCATGTTCTGCATCTATAAAAGCTGCAATTCCTCCTTGCTTTTGAACTTCAGCAATAGCATGAATTGCGAGCGTTGTTTTTCCAGATGATTCGGGACCGTATATTTCAACTACTCTTCCTTTTGGATAGCCATTAATTCCTAATGCAAGATCTAATGTTATAGATCCAGTTGGAATTACCTCTACTTTTTCAACGGGAGAATCACCCAATTTCATTACTGCACCTTTTCCGAATGTTTTATCTAATTTTTCCATTGTTAATTGAAGCGCTTTTAGCTTTTCTGTGTTTAATTCTTGTTTTGACATATTGATTTTTTTAAATGTGAAAGTATTCTGTTTTTATTATGGTACAAATTTATGCTGAGATGATTGTAATTTATTTACGACCTTCTCATAATTTGTATGTTTGTAGTATTTCATTTGCATGATCTTTTGTATTTGGCTTGTCTAAAACAGCAATCAGAGTTGAATCTTCATTAAATAAAAAACTTGTCCGGTGGATTCCGTCATATGTTCTCCCCATGAATTTTTTTGATCCCCATACTCCAAATGCTTTGATAATTTCCTTTTCCGTATCTGCCAATAAAGAAAACGGTAACTTGTATTTTTCAATAAATTTTGTGTGAGCTTGTGCACTATCTGCACTTACACCAAGAATTACTATTTCTTTTTCGACTAATATTTCAAAGCTATCTCGTAAGCTGCATGCTTGAGCTGTACAGCCAGGAGTATCGTCTTTTGGATAAAAGTAGACAACAAGTTTTTTACCATTAAATTGAGAAAGATTGATTTCTTTTCCATTTTGATCGCTTGATGTAATAGAAGGAATTTTAGTTCCAATTGTTAATTTTTCCATATTTGCTTATTAAATAATCTAAATAATGATGTTTTTCTAATCAAAAGTAATAACTATTTTCATATTAGAAACAATTACATGAAAAAAAGTTTAAATTCTAAAAAAAAATTATGTGGACTTTATAAAATACTAGGAATAGTAAAGCCTTCAGAAGAATGATTAGGATTTACGCAAGAGACATATTGTTAAGTAAATCCATGATCCAATCAATATTGCTCCTCCAATTGGTGTGAGCAATCCTAAGAATGGAATATGTAAACCTATTTTATTAAAAAATACTAGAAGGTAAATCGAAAAACTGAATAAACACACTCCAATTATCATGCTATTTAGTATATTTTTAAGTGGAAATTTAAATTTATCTGAATTAAGAGAGAGCACAACAATTGCAATTCCTTGAATAAGTTGGTAGCGAATACCTGTTTCAATAGATGCTAGTTGATTAGTGTCCAATATTGTTTTTAAAAAGTGTGCTCCAAAGGCTCCTAAAATAATTGCAAGCCATACCAAAATAGTCCCTAGAATTAGTGATGTTTTTATCATTTTACAAAGTTGAATAAAAAAAGTAACTATTAATCAATTCTGTATCTTTGTGCTATGAAATTAAATTTATTTACTGTATTAATTTTCTTTTTGAGTTTTATTCTCTTAAATTGTAAATCGGAAACACAGCCAATAAATGAGATTGATTATTACCAGTTTCAGGATATTAATCTTAGTAAGTACGATATTGATGCTTCAATTAAAATTCCAGATGCAACGGCTGGAATAGGAGCTACTTTCATGCCAGAAGTAATTCATGAGCTTGGAGATTATAAGTGGAAAATAGCAGTTGGCAAAAATTTCGAGCTTTTTATTGAAGATTATGGAGATTATCCTTATTTATTTCCTGAATTCAAGAAAAAATTATTTTCTAACAATAAATATTATAAAATAGAAATTCTTAGAAAAGAGAAAAATTTACTGTTATTCAAAAGAACTATTCGAAAAAAATTAGGGAACGTAAACTCTTCTTCATACCATTTGTTTTCAGTTATAAATATGAATGGGATAAATTATCAATTCACAAATAGAGAGGCTGGAGATTCTAAAAAAGTGATTGATTTTGTTTATAAATCTGTAAAATCATTAAAAAAAAACAATAAATAAGATGGAATTAAATCGCGAAGAGGTCCTTAAGGTATTAGGAAATATTATTGAACCTGATTTAAAAAAAGATATTGTAAGTTTAAATTTGATTGAAGATTTAAAAATCCTAGAGCAGCGTATTGAATTATCAATTCAAGTATCTAATCCAGCACTTCACGCTCGAAAGAGAATGCAAGAAGCTGTTTCATTTAATTTAAAACGTGTTTTTGGTTCTGCTTTAGAAGTAGATTGCATTGTTAAAGGATTGCCGAGTGAATCAAAAGAAAAGAGAAGAAAAATTCTTCCTGATGTAAAATATATTGTGGCGATTGCCTCTGGAAAGGGTGGAGTAGGGAAGTCTACAATTACCTCTAATCTTGCGGGCGGGCTGCAGAAAAAAGGATTTAAGGTTGGTATTGTTGATGCTGATATTTACGGACCATCAATGCCAACTATGTTTGATGTTGTTGGTGACAGACCAAAAATGATTGATATTGATGGCATTTCAATGATTGAACCAATTTTAGCACAAGGTGTAAAGCTCCTATCAATTGGATTTTTTACAGATCAGGATAACGCTGTTGTTTGGCGTGGCCCAATGGCTTCAAAAGCACTTACTCAAATGTTTACAGATGCTCATTGGGGTGAATTAGATTATTTGTTGATTGATTTACCTCCAGGAACAGGAGATATTCATCTCTCGCTTGTGCAGGCTGTTCCTTTAGATGGTGTTGTGATTGTAAGTACGCCGCAAGAAGTTGCTTTAGCAGATGCACGCAGGGGTGTTAATATGTTTAAAATGGACACATTGAAGGTGCCTGTTATTGGAATTGTAGAAAATATGGCTTGGTTTACACCTGCTGAACTTCCAGATAATAAATACTATATTTTTGGAAGAGATGGTGCAAAAAATTTAGCGCAAGGAATGAACGTTCCATTTCTTGGTTCAATTCCTCTTGTTCAAAGTGTTTGCGAAGCCGGTGATGCCGGTCGACCTGCTGTATATCAAGAAAATACTCCAATTTCTCGTGCTTTTGATGAATTAGTTCATAACTTTACAGCAGAATTAAACAATCTAATAGCTACTAAAAAATAGAATTGACATGTCTGAAATCAATATAGCTAGTATTACCGAAAAAGTAAACACCGCTTTACTTCAATTACGCCCTTTTTTACATGCTGATGGTGGCGATATGGAGTTGGTTGAAATTACAGATGATGGAATTGTTAAAGTTCAATTATTAGGATCTTGCAGTGATTGTTCAATGAGTAAAATGACTTTGAAAGCAGGATTAGAAGAAGCTTTAAAAATATCTGCTCCTGACGTAAAAGCTGTCATAGCTGTTTAGTTTGTTATCTCATGAAAATAAAGTTTTTAGTCCTTGGTAAAACTAATTTTGCCTATCTAAAAGAGGGAGAAACGATTTACGAAAATAGAATTATTCATTATTGTAATTTTCTTCGAGTTGAAGTTTCTGATGTGAAAAACCCAAAAAATATAAGTACAGAAGTTCTAAAAAAAAAGGAGGGAGATTTACTCTTAAGTAAAATTTCACCAAATGATTTTGTTGTCTTATTAGATGAAAATGGCCAGCAGTTTTCCTCTAATAAATTTGCCTCATGGCTAGAGAATAAAGCAATGGAAATGCCGAATTGTATAACATTTATAATTGGTGGTGCTTATGGATTTGATGATGAATTATACAAGCGCGCAAATTTTAAAATGTCGCTTTCTGCTATGACTTATTCGCACCAAATGGTTAGATTAATTTTTTTAGAACAACTTTATCGTGCCTTTTCAATTATTAGAAATGAACCCTATCATCATGCCTAGGAGAATATTGTCATGAAAGCTTCCATTGA
>JBILAB010000015.1:0-18812 GCA_044354455.1 Crocinitomicaceae bacterium
CTGTGCCAAGTCGCGAAAAATTTACAATTAAGCCATTAACACGAACTTCTGATATTATCATACTCGGATATAATTCAAAAAGCGCAGAATCTAAGTTTGTATTTGCCTTTGCGTGAATTTCAGCTGTACCGGATAAATAGCTAGAAGTATTTGTCATATTCAAGTTTAAGCTGTAAAAATGCACATCGTATTTCTCCGTTTCTACAATTTGAGAAGCATTTAGTGTGGCAGTTTTTAATAGATTATGTTGCTTTGTTTGTTTTGAACATGTTGTTGCATTTTCTTGACCAAATAATATGATAGTGATGAAATTGAATACTATTAATAGAGAGGTGTTTTTTTTCATTGTTTGTGTTTTTTTGTAAAAATAGCATAATTCTATTTATATATTTAATTCAATTTAGTATTGTTGAAATTATAAATTTGGGTTAATTTTGACAAATAAATCTTAAGACATGAAAAATAGAATTTTAAAATTAGTTTTCCTTATAGTTATAGCTGCTTGTATATCAAGAAGTTATTTTGCTCAAATTTCATCAGGGTGTTTGACTTTAGGTGGAAGCATGGGCGCAAATATTACCCTTGAATCAAAGAGTACCATGGGCCCATTATCTACTAGTATTCCCGGGTATACTCAGTGGAATTTCTCACCTTCAGTTGGATTTTGTATTAGCGATGAAATGGTTATTGGAGTTGGTTTAAATATCGATTCTAAATTTATGTATCAAGTCTCAAGTATTGATAATTCGAAAACTGAAAATGTAATGCTTTCTGGAATAGGGGCTAATTTAACTTTTCGCAAATACAATAAAATTAAAAGTGCTATTTATTATTACACGCAAGTTGGAGTAGGTTATTCTATTCAAACTGGTACGGATAGAATTCCACTTGGGACAACTGATTTCATTAACGCCGGAAGTATTCTTGTAAGATCAACGAGTGTTACTATTAACCCGGGTCTAACGTATTTTGTTTCTCCAAAATGGGCGATTGATTTTAGTTTAAATAATATTCTTGCTTTTACTTATAGAACCTCAAAGTATTTTGATTATGGACTAGAAGATAAAGTAGAAATAGATGGGTCTTTATCTTTTGGATATGGCTTAACACCAACTTTAGGTGTATTTTATTTTTTAGGTCAATAAGAAATAGTTTAAATCTTAACAAATTTCTTTAGGAGATATTACCTTCTCTTTTAACAATGAAAGATATAAAACTTAGTTCAATGTTTTCAGATTAGATTAGATTAGATTAGATTAGATTAGATTAGATTAGATTAGATTTTTTATTACATTTACATCAATTAATTTCTAAACTTATGAAAAACAATACATTTTTAGTATTTCTTGCTTTTTTGCTTTCTTTTTCAGTGAATGCACAAACAAGCCACCAAGCTTTTACTGCTGCTGGTGGGGACGCATCTCATTCATCAGGCTCTATTACTTTTTCTATAGGACAAGTTTTTTACACTTCTTCTGCAAGCTCAACAGGATCGACAATTTCACAGGGTGTCCAGCAAGCAAGCAGAGCAATTACAACCCTTATTCTAGATCTTAATGTATTGATCGATGGTTATTATATTAATCAATCTAATCCACCATTAATGGTTCCTGCTCGCTACACTAATTTAGTTGAGGCTGGGTCTTCTAATCCAGGTTTAGCAACAGATGCCGATTTGATCCAAGTTGAGTTAAGAAAACCATCATCTCTAGAAGTTGTATCCTATACTACAAATGCAATGTTGAATACAAATGGAACTGTACAATGTAATTTTCCAAAAAGCGCATTAGTTGGCAGCTATTATATAGTTGTAAAACATAGAAGTTGTTTGCCATTATGGAGTTCAAATCCGATTTCTTTTACAAATTTTTCAGAATATAATTTTATTCAAAATGTTTCCAATTCTTATAGTGATTTTAATGATTTACCAATTTTAAATGAAGTTGCACCTGGTGTTTTTGCTCTTAATGTTGGAGAATTAAATGATGATGGGTTTATAGATGGAATAGATTACCCAATTTATGAAAACGATATATATTTATCATCTTACACAGGTTTATATCTGCTAAATGGTGACTTCAACGGTGACTCTTATGTTGATGCATCAGATTTCTCAAAATTTGACTACAACAGTCAATTAGGCTTGTATTATCAGCGACCCTATTAATAAAGTTTACTAATAAAAATTAAAGATTATTAATTTCCTATAAAACTTTATTTAATTAATCTCATGAAAAAAGTTATTAATAATTCAGTATATCTGTTAATCATCGCAACTGCACATTTTTTAATTAACTCATCAATTTTCGCTCAAGCGCCCCAAAAAATGAGCTACCAGGCAGTTATTAGAAATAGCAATGATTCCTTGCTTATTTCCACTCCAGTAGGAATGCGCATTAGCTTGGTTCAAGGATCTCCGACCGGCACTGTGGTTTATTCTGAAACTCAAACGGCAACTACAAATGCCAATGGACTAGTTAGTCTTCAAATAGGAATGGGCACAGCACTCAGTGGTACTTTTTCAGGTATTGATTGGGCAGCAGGGCCATACTATGTGAAAACAGAAACTGATTTATCCGGCGGTACAAATTACACAATTATTAGTAGTAATGAAATACTGAGTGTTCCCTATGCTTTATTCAGTGCAAATGGCACACCCGGTCCTATAGGTGCAACTGGTCCACAAGGAGATCAAGGCCCGGCAGGTGTTGCAGGAACCAATGGAACTAACGGAACACAAGGAATTCAAGGTGAAACAGGAGCACAAGGAGCAACAGGCCCAGCAGGCACTTTCCCTCCAGGAACAGTTGCTGGTGAGATGAACTATTGGAATGGCACAGCATGGGTATCAGTTGCTCCTGGGTCTTATGCTAATCCTCAAACTTTAACTTTTTGCATGGGTGTACCTACTTGGGGGCCTTGTCCGTGGTCAATTGGCCAAAGCTACCAAGGAGGCATAGTTGCCTATATTCTACAGCCTGGTGATGCAGGATATGATGCAAATGTGCCTCATGGCTTAATTGCAGCGCTGAGCGACCAGTCTACTGAAGCAGAATGGGGATGTATTGATACAGAAATTTCAGGAGCAGATGGAACAGCCATTGGAACAGGCGCTCAAAATACCATTGATATAATGAATGGTTGCAGCACAGCAGGCATAGCAGCCCGCCTCTGTGGAAATTTAGTATTGGGTGGCTACAGCGATTGGTATTTACCAAGTAAAGATGAGTTAAACAAGTTGTATATAAACAAAGATGCTATTGGCGGTTTTACTTTATTCAGCTATTGGAGTTCTACGGACTACTCTTTCCACCTTGCGTGGGTTCAGAGTTTCTTCAATGGTCTCCAGGGCAACGCCTATAAGAGCGACTACTATAGTGTGCGTGCTGTTCGGGCTTTCTAGACCTGAGCCTGCCGAAGGTTTAACTATTTATCAATTTATCAATTTAACTTTTTCTTTTCGCATACCGCGTAAGCGGTCGATTTTTGAGATATTACTTTGAATAAAAAACAGTATGCCTTTACTGGTTTTTTGTGTGATCACCACTGAGTTATTTTCGAATCTCTTTTTGGAGGATTTAGAGAGTTTAAATAATACACTCATGTGAGATTTAAAAGGATTAATAAATTTAGAAAACTTCTAAAAATGTGATTGTTACATACTGAAAAACTTCTATCTTTACTCACATGAAACTAATAGAGTTAAATATGGACAAGATTAAAACCTTATGTGCAAAGCATAAGGTTAACAAGCTTTTTGTATTTGGTTCGGTTCTTAAAGACACATTTACTAATGAGAGCGATATTGACTTTGTTGTTGATTTTGAAAAGCTTGATTTGTCTGATTATGCTGATAATTACTTTGATTTAAAAGATCAATTAGAGTCAATATTTAATCGACCAGTTGATTTATTAGAGGAAAAAGGAATACGCAATCCATATTTCAGAAAGCAAATAGAGAATGAAAAACATCTCATTTATGGATAAAATAAATACATGGCTTTATGATATTCTAAATTCAATTGATGAAATAGAATCATTTTTTGAGGGCAAAACAATGATTTTCTTAGAATATCAAAAAGATATAAAGACGAAAAGAGCAGTAGAAAGGAATATAGAAATCATTGGAGAGGCTGTAAATAGAATTCTCAAGGAAAAGCCAGATTTTAAAATAGAAAATTCAAGAAATATTGTTGGCACAAGGAATCGAATTATTCATAGTTATGATAATATAGCTGATGATATGATTTGGTCAATTCTCATTAATAGTTTGCCTAAATTAAAAGTTGAAATTAAAACTTTACTATATTAAGGTAAAGTGCATATCAGTGCACAATCACAACAAAAAAAAAAGGCCCTCCCCAATTTTCAAAACGGAGCGGTAATAAACAAACAAAACCAAATTGGATAGTTTCAAACGTAATAAATAAAATCCCAGAATAGAATTCAAATTGAGTTCTGAAGAAAGTTATTTATTGATTAAAAGTGAATGTTTCATTGGTAAAAACGATCTTGTTATAACTAAAAGCTAAACTTATAGTTGAATTGCAGTTTTCACTTTCTCTTTTAACAATGCAAGATTTAAAACTTCGTTCATTTTTGAGACATAATGAATCGTTAAACCTTTAAGATAATCTTGGTTTATCTCATCTACATCTTGTTTATTTTTATTACAAAGAATTAGGGTAGTAATTCCTGCTCTTTTTGCTGCAAGTATTTTTTCTTTAATGCCTCCAACAGGCAATACATCTCCACGAAGGGTTATTTCACCGGTCATCGCTAAGTTTTTCATAACTTTTCGCTGTGTAAAAAGAGATGCAAGAGAGGTAAGCATAGTTACACCAGCACTTGGTCCATCTTTTGGTGTTGCGCCCTCAGGAACGTGAATATGAACGTTGTGTTTTTCAAATAGTTCTTGGTCTAAACCTAAGTATGCGCTATGTGCTTTCAAAAATTCCAGCGCAATTACTGCAGATTCTTTCATTACATCGCCTAAGTTTCCTGTAAGTGTTAATTTACCTTTTCCATTAGTAATACTTGATTCAATGAAGAGAATATCTCCACCAACACTTGTCCAAGCTAAACCTGTTACAACTCCTGCAACTTCGTTGTTATCGTACTTTGTGCGAGATCTTCCGGCTCCAAGAAAGGTAAATAAATCCGCTTGAGAAATTTTTGCAGTAAATTTTTCATTCATTGCAATTTGTCTCGCTCTGTTTCGAACCAATTTAGCAGCTAGCTTATCCAAGCCTCTCACACCAGACTCATTGCTGTATTCTTCGATTAATTTTTCCCAAATTTTATCCTCAACAAGTATGTCTTTTTTGGTAATTCCATGTTCTGTAATTTGTTTTGGAAGCAAATGACGCTTTGCAATTTGAATTTTTTCTTCAATGGTATATCCATTTACTTCGATTATTTCCATTCTATCGAGTAAGGGACCTTGCACCATTGAGAGATTATTTGCTGTAGCAACAAATAGAACACGAGAAAGATCAAATTCCGTTTCTACATAATTGTCATAAAAGGCATGATTTTGCTCTGGATCCAAAACTTCAAGAAGGGCAGAAGATGGGTCGCCATGATTGCTGCGGCCAAGTTTATCTACTTCATCTAAAACAAATACTGGATTTGCCGAAGCTGTTTTCTTAAGGTTCTGAACAATGCGTCCTGGCATAGCACCAATGTATGTTTTTCGGTGACCACGAATTTCCGCTTCGTCGTGTAATCCTCCCAAAGACATCCGAACATATTTTCTTCCCAAAGCTTCTGCTATGGATTTTCCGAGAGATGTTTTTCCAACTCCCGGAGGTCCATAAAAGCAAAGAATGGGAGATTTCATATTTCCTTTTATTTTTAAAACTGCGAGGTATTCAAGGATTCTTTCTTTTACTTTTTCCAAGCCAAAATGATCTTTTTCAAGAATTTTTCGTGCGCGATTGAGGTCTAAATTGTCTTTTGTATATTCTCCCCAAGGCAAATCTAATAAAAGATCGAGGTAGTTCATCTGAACGGTATATTCTGCGCCTTGCGGATTCATACGCTGCATTTTCTCTAATTCTTTCTTGAATAATTTTTCAATGACGATGTTCCACTTTTTCTTTTCGGCACGATCTTTAAATTCTTGAACATCTTGCGTTTGAGGGTTATCACCTAATTCGTCTTGAATTGTGCGCATTTGCTGCTGTAAAAAATAATCGCGTTGCTGCTTATCAAAATCCTTACGAACTTTATTTTGAATTTCATTGCGCATTTCAAGCATTTGAACCTCTAATGTCAGGTGTTCCATCACCATCATCACGCGTTTTTTAATGTCAGTTTCCTCCAACATTTCTTGTTTTTTAGAAACATCAGCATTCATATTTGAAGAAATGAAATTCACAAGAAATGAAGGGCTATCAATGTTTCCGATTGCAAATTGTGCTTCAGAGGGGATATTTGGACTATCTCGGATAATTTCAAGAGCAAGATCTTTTATGGTTTTAAGCATGATGTCCAGCTCTTTGTTGCCTTTTTTAATTGGAATTTCGTTGAAAACAGAAACTTTTGCCCGCATGTAAGGTTCAGTTTGTAGGGCTTGAACAATTTCAAACCTTCTTTTTCCTTGGATGATTACAGTCGTGCTTCCATCAGGCATTTTTAGCATGCGAATGATTTGAGCAACTGTCCCAGTTTTATTTAAATCTTCAAATTTTGGAGCTTCTTCCTCTTGGTTTTTTTGTGAAACAACACCAATTATTTTATTTCCTTTGTTTGCTTCTTGAATTAATTTTATGGATTTGTCTCTCCCAACGGTAATTGGGATAACCACTCCAGGGAATAAAACATTATTTCGTAAGGGTAATATTGGCAGTTCATCTGGAAAAACTTGCTTGTTTACATTTTCTTCCTCTTCAGCTGTAATTAAGGGGATAAATTCAGCATCGTTTTCAATTCCTGAAAATCCAAAAAAATCTACATCATTTATTTTAGTCATATTCGCTTTATTTAGTGCGACAGTTTGTCAGTTAGTTGTATAAGCATAGCTGATTTATTAATAAATTACTTTGCGCTATACATTTGTCAATCCATGTGCCAATTCTTTAGCACTGAAAATTTGTCTTATTTTCTGTTATTTTCAAATGGAGTGTAACCCTACACGAATTCATTCCGTAAAGTGAGCAATAAATTTAATAACTGTAAATACAATGCAATCTTTAAGAATTCAAACCGCAGCACAAATTGAAATTAAGTTATCTAAACATCGTGATTTAGGAACAAATAGTCCTTTGACAATTTTTCAAGTTGCTTATCTTTTAGATGTTTTATCGCGAGGAGAAGATTCTGAAGAAAACTATTCGGAATTGTTTAGCATTCACCTAAATTAATGCGCTATAACTGCAGAACCTATCAATTCTTCTTTTAGGTACCAAGCAGCAAATTGACCCGGAGTTATTCCTCTTTGTTTTTTCTCAAATAAAATATAATATTCCTCATTGTGAAGTAATAATACTGCTTTCTGAAAGTTTTGTCGGTATCTAATTCGAACCATGCAATTTAATCCTTTTGGAGGAATCGTAATTTCCTGAAGCCACGACAAACTGCTTTTCTCCAACTGTAAAGCATGTCGGTTTAAGCCAGGATGGCTGTCTTTTTGACCTGTATAAACGATATTTTCGATCGTATCTAATCCAATTACATAACTTGGCTCTGGTCTTCCGCCAACATGAAGTCCTTTTCGTTGACCAATTGTGTAGTAATGTGCACCTTGATGTTTTGCAACTTCAATTCCATCTTTTTCTAGAAAAGAAAAGGGATTTGACAGTGCAACAATGTTTTCTTTGTTAACAGGTATTTGGTGGTAGCGCATTAAATCTGGAAAAAATTCAGGGATTTCTATAATTATGCCTTCTTTGGGAGCCAGTTGCTGCTGTAGAAAAATAGGAAGACTTATTTTTCCTACAAAACAAAGACCTTGAGAGTCTTTTTTATCTGCAGTGATGAGATTTGTTTTATGTGCAATTCTTCTTACTTCAGATTTCTCAAGTTCGCCAATTGGAAACAATGCTTTGGACAATTGCTGCTGTGATAGCTGACACAAAAAATACGATTGATCTTTGTTTTTATCTTTTCCTGCCAATAAGCCAAAAGAACCGTCAGCATGAGTAATTTTCCTGCAATAATGTCCAGTAGCCACAAAGTCTGCGCCGAGTTCCATTGCTGCTTTCAGAAATACATCAAATTTTATTTCTCTGTTGCATAAAACATCAGGATTTGGAGTTCTTCCAACTTTGTATTCCTCAAACATGTAATTTACAATCCGCTCTTTATATTCCTTACTTAAATCAATAACCTGAAATGGAATTCCCAATTGTTCTGCAATTAGAAGCGCATCATTTGAATCATCAATCCACGGACAATCATCAGAAAGAGTTACGGATTCGTCGTGCCAATTCCGCATATACATGCCGATAACTTCATATCCTTGTTTGACTAATAAATGTGCTGCTACGGAAGAATCTACGCCTCCAGAAAGACCAACAACAACTCTTTTCATGCTACAAAGTTAAGAGAAAATCAGCTGTATGAAGCAATCAGAGTGCCCGATTCCATTCAGCTAAGAAAATACCACAGGCAATTCCAACATTTAAGGATTCAGCAGTTCCTCTTCCAGGAATTAAAATAGGATGTGAAATATAGCTTAAAACATCTTTTGAAATTCCATTTCCTTCATTTCCAAGTACCAAGTACTTCATTTCAGCAGCGTTTGTCTCATAGATAGATGTTCCAGCCAATAAAGCACCATGAATTGGTTCTTTTATACTTGATAGAAAATCTGGTAAGTCTTTATAGTGAATTGAAATTCGAAAAACACTTCCCATGGATGCTTGGATTGTTTTAGGATTAAACTGCTCAACATTGGAAGGCGAACAAACTATTTGTGTGATTCCAAACCAATCTGCTGTACGGATGATAGTTCCAAAATTTCCAGGGTCTTGAATACCATCTAAAATTAAGGTTCGTGTATTATTTTTAATTGTTTCTTTTTCGGGTTTTTCAAGAATAGCAATAGCATCTGGGGCGTTTGAGAGCGAACTCATTTTCTCTAATTCACTTTTTTTAGCGCTATAGCAATCAGTACTAATTTTATTTTCCAAGAGAAATTTCTCTGAACCAACAATTAGTTTTACCTTGAATCGTGATTGTGAAAGTAATTCAAGCACTATTTTCTCTCCCTCCACCAAAATTAATTGTTCCTTTTCCCTATTTTTTTTAATTTGTAGGCTTCGAATCCACTTTAACTTTTGTAATGAAATTTTTTCCAAAGTAATATGCTTAAATTTGTATTTGAAAGTGAAAGTAGCAAAATTTATTTATTTATCATTCGTATTTGTTTGGAGTATAACTTCATGCAGTTTAACGCGCAAGTTACCTGCTAAGAATTATTTATTAAAAGCCAATGAGATTTCAATTGATAGTAAGCTAATTAGCAAGGATGATATCTCATATATTTTAAAACAACAACCAAATAAAAAAGTCTTAGGTATTTCATTAAAATTAAGGATTTACAATTCAATAGATTCATCAAAAGTAGCTGAAAGAAGACAAAAATCTTTTGAGAGATTTGCCAAAAAAATAGAGCGAAAAAAAGTTCGTTATTCTAAAATAAACCAGCGGAGAATAGAAAAAGCTCGCTCGAAAAATAAGGATTTTTATATAGAAAAGGAACTAAAGGACACAATTTATTCCAAACTACTTTTTTTAGAGAGGTTGAAATATAAGTCAGGGCAAAAACCAATCGTATTTGATTCCTTACTATTTTCTAAAAGTCAAGAACAGATTGTCTTATATCTTCGAAAAAAGGGATTTTATTACAGTCAAGTGAAAGGAGAAGTGACCTATAACGAGAAAAAACGATTCGCTAAAACAAACTTTAAAATTGAAGTAGGTCCTCGCTACATTATTGATTCTGTAAAATACAATGGGCAGCAAAAAATCAAATCCTATAATTCTGGTTTTATACAAAGTCAAATAAGTGCAAATGGAAAAGACCCACTCGTAAATCAACCCTTTGACCTAGATTATCTTGATGAATACCGAAGTACAATCTCAAAATACATGCGAGATAGACAGATATATAAGTTTTATGCTAGTACAATTAGTTTTAAGGTTGACACGCTGAAATCAACAATGAAAGTAAATCTTACTGTAAATTTTGACGACAGATATATCCCATCTTCAATAAATCCAGATAGTTTAATAAAAGTTCCCTTTGTAGAATCTTATATTAATAATGTTTATTTCCATTTAGCTGATTCTGTAAATGTTAAAGGAAACTTTCAAGCTTTACTTAAAGAAAAACAGCTTGACATCCGAGATCCATTGGCAGCTCAATTTATGCGGACAATTAATTCTTTGGAATACACAAAATTACCAGCAACAAAAAAACAGATAAAAGAATCCGAGGGAAAAATAAAGGCTGGTGATCCAAACTTATTCCGGGTTGTAAATTTATCCTACAATGGTGAAAAACCGTGGCTGAAGCCAGAAATTTTGGAGCTTCAAAATTATTTGGAGCATACCAATAAGTACAAAGAGTATTACTTAGATCGGTCTTACCGTTCTTTGGTTCAACTTGGAGTTTTTAGCGCTGTAAAACCCATTCTTATTGAAGTTCCAAATTCAAATTTAATTGACCTTCATTATTACTTAGAGCCAAGTGAAAAACAATCCTTCGGTTTTGATCCAAAATTCACCACTTCTTTTGGTCTATTGGGAGCTTCAGCTTCATTGAATTACACGAATAAAAATCTATTTAGAGGTGCCGAAAAAATTACCTTATCTTTTGGAGGTGGATTTGAATCGCAGCCAAAAATTTTTGATGATAATAAGAACCAACGAACATTTAATACTTTAGAGTTTGGTCCGAGTATTAAATTTGATTTTCCAGGATTATTTCCTTTGCCACTGACCATGCTTTCAAAAAGACAAAAACCAAGAACACTCTTTTTGTTGGCTTACAATCTTGAAAAGCGTTCAATTTTTGACCGACAAGTTTTTCAGTTAAACTACATGTGGAAATTTCTCAGTGGAAAAACTCAGGTGTTCCAACTAGGACTTCCATTAATGTCGGGGATAAAATACGTGCGAATTGATAAAAGCGAGAGCTTTAATCAGCAGTTATCACAAATTAACGATCCGTTTCTAAGCAATAGTTATAGCAGTCAATTTATTTGGCAAGATTTCAAATTTTCAATAGAATATAACAATAAAGACCGGGATTATTTTAATGGTAAAAAACGATTCCTTGACGCTTATATTTATTTTAATTCTACGATTGATGCTGCAGGAAATTTACTTTATATGTTCAGGAAAATTCAAGAAAAAAATGAATTAGGTCAAAATATGTTTCAGAATTTACCTTATTCACAATTTATTCGCATTGACAATCAATTTATTGCTTCAAGAAATTTAAAGCGTGCGCAATCACTGCACTTAAAATTAAGTTTTGGTGGTGGGAAACCTTTTGGAAATTCAACAACTTCGATGCCCTACGATTATAGTTTTTTTGGTGGTGGATCGAACGATAATCGTGGATGGCGTTCCAGAGCATTAGGGCCAGGCGGGTACAAATACCATCTTGATTCAAATAGTCTAATTACGCAAGTTGCAGATATTCGTATTGGAGGTTCTTTTGAATATCGCTTTCCTATTACTAGTTCTTTAAAAGGAGCTTTTTTTAGTGATTTTGGAAATATTTGGACCTACAAAGAAGATTCAAGAATTGGTGGAAAATTTGCTTGGGATTCTTTTTTAAGTCAGTTTTGTATTGCTTCAGGATTTGGTGCACGTCTAGATCTTGATTTCTTTGTACTCAGGGTTGATATCGGTTTTCCAATTTATAATCCTTCCTATCAAAATGGAGCGAAGTGGGTTTTTAATGATTTATTTAGCAACTATAGAGAAACTTACTACCAAGAAGGTGTCGCTACTTATGGTTCATTGGAAAATGCAAAAGCTAAAATGCCAAAACCATTTGTTCCTGTTCTTCATTTTGGTATCGGATATCCTTTCTAAATTCTATGAAAAAAAATACCTTTCTATTTTCATTTTTGACCCTTATTTTTTCTTCATGTATGAAAGGGGAGAAAGTTGATTTAATCGTTCATAATGCAGTAATTTTTACGATGAATAATGAATATTCTATTCACGAGGCAATGGCAATTAGAAATGGAAAAATAATTGAAGTTGGACCTGAAAGGCAAATTTTAAATAAATACAGAGCTGATGAAACAATTGATGCAAAAGGCAAAGATATCTATCCAGGTTTTACAGATGCACATGGGCATTTATTACTTTATGCACAGCAAAAATTGACCTTAGACTTAGTTGATTCAAAATCATTAAATGAGGTGCTCGTTCGCTGTGAAAAGCACAAAAGATTAAAAGGTAAAGATTTTATTGTCGGAACAGGATGGGATCAATCATTATGGGGGACGAACGATTTACCAACAAATGCAGAACTAAACAAGTTATTTCCTTCAATTCCAGTATGTCTTTATAGAATTGATGGACACGCAGCACTCGTAAACGATTGTCTTCTTAAGAAAGCAAATATTACTGCAGAATCTTTTGTCGATGGGGGTGAAGTTAGTTTAGATAAGAAGGGAAACCCAACGGGTATTTTAATAGATAATGCTATTAGTCTTGTTGAAGCTTCAATTCCAAAATTTTCGGATGCAGACTTATCTAAAGCAATAATAGAAATCCAAGAAGAACTTTTTCAATATGGAATAACTGGTGTTCACGAAGCTGGTATTGACTTCCGATACATTTCACTATTTCGGAATATGGTTAAAAATGGATCTCTTAAATTAGATGTTTATGCTATGTTGAGAATGAGTAAGGAAAATCTAAATTTTGCAAAAAAATACGGTCAATTTCGATATAAAAATTTATCCATTCAAAGCTTTAAAGTATGGGCAGATGGTGCCTTGGGTTCTAGAGGTGCATATTTAAAAAAAAGTTATGAAGATGCTGTACATTCTCATGGTTTACTCTTGACAAGTGTTAAGGAATTAAAGGATATGGCGCAATTTTGTATAGAAAATGATTATCAAATGAATACACATGGAATTGGTGACTCAGCAAATGCTTTAGTTTTAGAAATTTACAAGGATGCTTTTCAAAAGAAAAAAGATCATCGTTTTCGAATCGAGCATGCTCAAGTTATTGATCCAAATGATTTTAAAAAATTTGCAGATTATTCTGTTTTCCCCTCAGTGCAACCTACGCATGCAGTTTCAGATCAGCGCTGGGCAATTAACAGAATAGGAGCAGAGCGCATAAAAGGTGCTTATGCATACAAAACGTTGTTAAGTCAATTTGGAATGCTCGCAATTGGAACAGATTTTCCGATCGAACGAACGAATCCTTTTTTGACAATTCATGCTGCAGTTCAGCGAAGAACAGCAACTGATGAATCTATCGAGGGTTTTTATATGAATGAGGCAATTTCTTTGGAAGAAGTTCTTCGTGGAATGACAATTTGGGCAGCTTTTGCCTCATTTCAAGAAAATAAATTAGGGTCATTGGAGAAAGGGAAGGATGCTACTTTTGTGATTTTTGAACGCAAAGTTCAATCGCAGGTAAAATTTCAACAAAACTTTTCTTGGATGACCTTTATAAAAGGCCTAATTGTCTATGATGCAAATGAATTGTAAATCTTTTAAAAAAGACGAGTAATTAACAACTTCTCAAGTTAATTTGCGTAGGAGACAGATAGTATGCTTAATTTTGACGAAAAAATAATTTATGGGATTACTAGAGAATAAAGTTATTTTGATTACTGGTGCTTCTAGAGGTATTGGAAAAGCAATTGCAGAAGAATGTGTTCTGCAAGGTGGGACAGTAGTTTTTACCTATCTTTCATCAGATGAAAAAGCTCGCGATTTAGAAAATGAATTATCAAAAAATGGAGGGGTGGCTAAAGGTTTTCGCTCAGATGCATCTAATTTTGAAGCTGCACAAAAATTGGTAGACGATGTGGTTGAGGAATTTGGCACAATCGATGTTTTGGTAAACAATGCAGGAATTACAAGAGATACATTATTGATGCGAATGACCGAGGATCAATGGGATGAAGTGATAAATACGAATTTAAAGTCTGCATTTAATTTAACCAAAGCTGTTCAGCGACCAATGTTGAAAGCAAGATCAGGTTCTATTATAAATATGTCAAGTGTAGTTGGAGTTAAAGGAAATGCTGGTCAATCAAATTATGCTGCATCGAAAGCAGGTTTAATTGGTTTTACAAAATCAATTGCTGCAGAATTAGGTTCTAGAAATATTCGTTGTAATGCAATTGCCCCTGGCTTTATAGAAACAGAAATGACAAAATCATTGGATGAGAAAGTTGTGGAAGAATGGCGAAATGGAATTCCATTGAAGCGCGGAGGTCAGCCACTAGATGTTGCAAAAGCAACCGTTTTTTTAGCTTCAGACATGTCTTCCTATATCACTGGACAAACACTTCATGTTTGCGGTGGAATGTTAATGTAAGAGATTATGAATATTCGCCCTCGAAGAAATAGAAAGTCTGCTGTCATTAGAAATTTGGTGGAAGAAACAAATTTAGGTCCCCAGCATTTAATTTTTCCTATTTTTCTTAAAGACGGAAAAAATATAAAAGAAGAAGTAAGCTCTTTACCAAATAATTACCGTTGGTCACTTGATCGTTTATTGCCTGAAATTGACGAATGTATGAATCTTGGTGTTCAGACATTCGATATTTTTCCATGTGTTGATGAAGCTTTGAAAGATAAAATTGCTTCTTATAGTTATGCTGAAGATAATTTTTATTTGGAAGCCATTCGACAAATTAAAGCACGTTTTCCTGAATCTGTTCTTATGAGTGATGTTGCAATGGATCCTTATTCCTCTGATGGTCACGATGGTTATGTAGAAAACGGCAAAATAATCAACGATACAACACTTCCTATATTAGCAAAAATGTCATTGGCTCAAGCTCAAGCTGGAATTGATATTATTGGACCCTCTGATATGATGGACGGTCGTGTAGGAGTAATTCGTGAAGCATTAGATCAAAATGGTTTTAGCGATGTTAGTATTATGTCGTATACGGCAAAATATGCAAGTGCATTTTACGGGCCATTTCGAGATGCTTTAAATTCTGCTCCAAAATCTGGCGATAAAAAAACGTATCAGATGAATCCTGCAAACAAAAGAGAGGCCTTATTAGAAGCACAGTTAGATTTTGATGAAGGTGCTGATATATTGATGGTAAAACCTGCTTTATGTTACTTGGATGTCATTCATATGTTGCGGGAGAATTTTCCGATTCCAATTACAGCTTACAATGTAAGTGGAGAATGCGCAATGGTTTATGCAGCTGCTAAAAGTGGTTATCTAAATTATGATTTAGCAGTTTATGAAATTTTATTGAGTATTCGTAGGGCTGGTGCAGATGGAATTTTGACCTATTTCGCAAAAGATTTTGCTCAAATGATTCGAAAGTAATACTTTAATTATGGAAACTTATTATATTGACAATCAATATATTTCTATTTTAGAATTTGAAAAAACTTTCAATTCAAACGCTATTGTTTCTTTAGGAGAAAATGCAAAAAAATCCATTGTAGCTTGCAGAGAATATTTAAATACGAAAGTCGAAAAATCAACGGATTTAATTTATGGAATTAATACAGGTTTTGGTTCTTTGTGCAATACAGCGATATCAAATACTGATCTTTCTCAATTACAAGTCAATTTAGTTCTATCTCACGCTTGTGGAATGGGCGATGAGGTTCCAAAGGATATTGTCAGGAGAATGTTGCTCTTAAAGGTTATAGGTTTGTCAAAAGGAAACTCCGGAGTGCAATTAGAAACTATTGAGCGACTCTTATTTTTTTATAATCAGCATATTACTCCAATTATATACGAGCAGGGAAGTTTGGGTGCTTCTGGAGATTTGGCTCCGCTTGCCCATTTGTCTTTACCATTAATTGCAGAAGGGGAAGTAGAGTTTGAGGGGCAACGATACACTGGAGCTGAAATAGCTAAGAAATTTAATTTACTTCCAATAAAACTTCAATCAAAAGAGGGATTGGCTTTGTTGAATGGAACACAGTTTATGTCTGCTTACGCCACATCTTGCCTTACAAATTCTAAGCACTTATGGAAAAATTGGAATCTAATTGCTAGCATGTCTTTAGATGCCTTTGATGGAAGAATTAATCCTTTTCAGGATAATGTAAATTCAATAAGAAATCATCCAGGTCAAATTGAAACAGCTAAACTAATTCGCCAATTTCTTGAGGGAAGCGAAATTATTTCCAAGATAAAAGAGCATGTTCAAGATCCGTATTCATTTCGCTGTATACCACAAGTTCACGGAGCAACAAAAGACACCTTAGATCATTGTTCTTTGGTAATTGAAAGAGAGATTAATGCTGTAACAGATAATCCGACACTATTTCCTGATGAAGATGATATTGTTTCTGCAGGAAATTTCCACGGACAGCCTTTGGCCTTAATTTTAGATTTTATGGCGATTGCAATGGCTGAAATGGGAAGTATCTCAGAAAGAAGAATTTATAAGTTGATATCAGGAAGTCGCGGATTACCACCATTTTTAGTAGCTAATCCAGGTTTAAATTCTGGTTTAATGATCGCCCAATATACCTGTGCATCAATTGTTAGTCAGAACAAGCAGTTATGTACTCCGGCTTCCATTGATACAATAGATTCTAGTAATGGACAAGAAGACCATGTTAGCATGGGTGCGAATGCAGCTACTAAATTAGCACGCGTTATAGAAAATTGTTTTGCTATTCAAGGAATTGAGTTATTAAATGCAGCGCAAGCCCTAGATTTTCGACGACCTTTAAAAAGTTCTCAGAAGATTGAAAATTTGCATGCTACTTTTAGAAATGAAGTTTCTTTTTTAGCGGCTGATAGAAATACCTCTTTAGATATGAAAGCAGCTCTAAATTTTGTTAAAAATTCACTTTAAATAGACTGTTATGGAAGATGAGTATCAAATAAATGAATCCCAGGAAGAAAATACGGAGCGTCCCAGATTCTTGCTTGTTTTGTGCATTATGACAGTTTTAAATGCAGGGTTAACATTAGTTAATGGTCTTTTTTCATTGTTTTCTGCTAAACCGTCAGAAGCTGAAATAGCAAAAGCAAACAGTCAAATTTCTAAGTCACTCGACTTATTGATAGATCAGGAATTCTATTATTGGGTGGATGTTATCAAAAAAGTTCAAATAATGACTGAGGCAATGTATACTAATTTTATGGCTTATATTACTGTTTCAATTATTGTTTCTCTCTGTGGTTTACTTGCAGCAATTTTTATGCTAAAAGGAAAGAAAATAGGTTTTCACGCTTATATTATCTATAGTTTTTTATGGATTTTACAATCTTACTTATTTGTAGCACCACAGAATGTCCCAACTGTATTAGTTATATTTAATGTACTATTTTGTGTTGTATTTATTTTCATGTATTCTCGCAATTTGAAATGGTTGCGCTAGTACAATTTGAAAAAGGAGTGAATATTTAGTTTTATTCTTTTCCATCTAGATAATTCTGTAAATACTTAAAACCATCTGTTAAGTTACCCGAGAAATCAGTTTCAGTTCCTCTTTCAATAATCCTATCAGGATCTTCTCCAAATAAAGCAGGCAAAACGTGCTTGAGTAATTCATCACCAAAATCATCAGAAGCATCTTTAGGTAATTCGCAGGGTAAATTATCAACAGACATTACAGCAATAGCATCACTGTCCATAAAATCAGTTTCTTTTCCGCTAAATGGATTATAGCCATAGATAGAATCTCCAATTTTACTCGGGCGAATCGTTGCAGCAATTGGTCCAGCAATATCACAAGAAATGTCTCCGATAACTTTTATTCGCTTATTTTCTTCTTGTAAATCTTCTTGAGAAAGGATGTTTGGCGCCTTGGCATTCCAAAAGTGACAAGGAATATACATGTCAGTTATGGAAATATAGCGCTTAAAAGTCGATTTGTATAATTCTGGATTTGAATAGAACTCAGATTTAATAAATTGCGAATCGTCTTTTCGGCCATAATAATCTTCGACTTCTAATTGTGAGAAAATTGGTTCATCAAAGGATTGTGTGAGGTACTCTTCAGGACTAACTTCTTTAATTGGTAAAAGCTTGATAATTTCGCGAGCTCCATGTCCAACACGACCAAAGCCAGTTAATAGAACTCTAAAATCCCTTTGTAAGATTACTTTTTTTAATTCTTCTTCAACTTCTTGGCGATCTGCACATAAATGCGCAGGTTTTAGTTCAAAAGTTTTCGTTTTCAAGCCATACGTTAGAAAAGAGTTATAGCAACCAACAATACCAGCATAGCGACCAAATCCAATAAGTCGCTTATTATTTTTATCTTTTATTACTTCGTAATCCACTAAGCGAATTTTTTTAGCCAAAAGAGCACGAAGAAGTTCCCTATTATAAGGTTGTTTTTTAATCGTATGAGAAAAAAAGAAAAATGTCTTGTTTTCAATTAAATAAGAAATAGGAACTTCCTTTACACCAAAAATAATATCACAATCGCGTAAGTTTTCTACTATTTCAATACCTTCTTTTTGGTATTCCTCATCTTTAAAAGTTCTAATTGGACTTGTTTGTAAGAGAACTTTTACATTTGGAAAGCGTGTTTGAATCTCATTACATTGTTTTGGAGTCAATGGAACACGGAAATCATGTGGAACCTTTCCTTCTCGAATTATTCCGATTGTAATAGTATTCATATATAACTTATTGAATG
>JBILAB010000141.1:0-4994 GCA_044354455.1 Crocinitomicaceae bacterium
CCATCAGAAAAGCTTGGAATATTGGCGGGCGATCAGATTGTTTCTGTTGCAGATTTAAATGTTGCAGGGATTGGATTAAAAAATAATGAAGTCCGAGCTAAATTAATGGGGGATTTAGGATCAAAAGTTAAGGTTGGAATTCTTAGGAAAAAGGAAAAAAATCTAATTGATTTTACAATTACGCGAGCTAAAATCCCTGTTTATTCTGTAGATGCTAGTTACATGATTGATGCAGAAACAGGCTATATAAAATTGAATAGTTTTTCAAGAACAAGTGTTGAAGAAGTTCAAAGTGCTCTTATTGCTCTTAAGTCAAAAGGAATGAAGAATTTAATTTTTGACCTGCAAGGAAATGGTGGAGGTTTATTGGATGTTGCACATAGTTTAGCAGATGAGTTTCTTTCGGGTGACAAATTAATTGTTTATTCACAAGGAAGATCTCAGCCTAGAATGGACTTAAATGCAGAGAAAAAAGGCTTATTTGAAGAAGGAAAATTGATAATGTTAACAGATGAATATTCAGCAAGTGCAAGTGAAATTTTATCTGGTGCCATTCAGGACTGGGACCGCGGTTTAATTGTTGGTCGGCGAACTTTTGGGAAAGGACTTGTGCAGCGACCAATGCCGCTAAGTGACGGATCTGAAATCAGACTAACAATTGCCCGTTATTTTACGCCATCAGGCCGCTTTATTCAAAAACCGTATGACGATCCAGAACGTTACAAGAAAGATTTAACTCAGCGTTTTTTGAATGGCGAATTTGTACATGCTGATTCCATTAAAATGCCGGATTCTCTATTATTTAAAACACTTAAAACAAAAAGAACGGTTTATGGTGGTGGTGGAATTATGCCTGATTTTTTTGTTCCATTAGATACGTCTCAAAGTTCTGAGTATTACAAAAAACTTATTCGTGGAGGTCATATCAGCACCTTTTCATATCGCTTTGTCACTGACCGAAAAGAAGAATTAAAAAATATTTATCCAACTTTTACTTTATTTGACAAAAATTTTGAGTGTACTAAAGATTTTATGGATGAGTTTTTTGCTTATGTTCAAAAAGAAGACTCAACTCTAATTTTTGATGAAAAAGACTTCAATATAAGTCAGCGTAGTATTGAATTACGAATAAAATCAATTATTGCGCAAGATTTATGGGGTGTAAGTGAGTTGTATCAAGTTTTTAATGATTCAAATGAGATTGTGCAACGAGCAGTCAAAATTATCAGCTCAAAAGAATACAATTCTGTTAATTTAGATTAATAAAAAATAAATTATTTGTTTTTAGGCCAACTTTGAAATTGTAATTCTTATTTTAAAATTACCTTTGTAGAAAGCTAAAATCTAAACATGTCTGACGATAAAAAAATCATTTTTTCAATGGTGGGAGTTTCCAAATCTACACCTCAAGGAAAACAAATAATCAAAAATATTTATCTCTCCTTTTATTACGGTGCAAAAATCGGGATCATTGGTTTAAATGGCTCTGGAAAATCTACGGTAATGAAAATCATTGCGGGTTTGGATCAAGCTTATCAAGGAGATGTTGTTTTTTCACCGGGATATACAATTGGGTATCTTTCTCAAGAACCTGAAATTGATGGCACAAAAACGGTGAAGGAAGTTGTAATGGAAGGCGCTCAAGACATAGTTGATATTTTGAAGGAATATGAGGAAATTAATGCCTCATTTATGGACGAAGATATTTTAAATGATTCTGATAAAATGGATAAGTTGATAGCTCGTCAAGGTGAAGTTCAAGACAAAATAGATGCAACAGATGCGTGGGAATTAGATACAAAATTAGAGCGTGCTATGGACGCTTTGCGCTGCCCTCCTGACGATCAACTAATTTCAACACTTTCTGGAGGAGAAAAACGCCGAGTTGCATTGTGTCGCTTGCTTTTGAGGAATCCCGATATTTTATTGTTAGATGAACCCACGAATCACCTAGATGCAGAATCAATTGATTGGTTGGAACAACATTTACAGCAATATAAAGGAACCGTAATTGCAGTAACTCACGACCGTTATTTCTTAGATAATGTTGCAGGTTGGATTTTGGAATTAGATAGGGGAGAGGGTATCCCTTGGAAAGGTAACTATTCATTATGGTTAGAGCAAAAAGGTGCGCGTTTAAAAGGTGAAGAAAAAACTGAATCTAAACGCCAAAAAATGTTGGCGAGAGAATTAGAATGGGTAAGAATGAACCCTAAAGCGCGACAAGCAAAAAGTAAAGCGCGACTTCAAAATTACGATAAAATGCTTTCCGAGGACTTAAAAGAAAAAGAAGATCGCTTGGAACTTCCGATTCCAAATGGCCCGCGTTTGGGTGCGAATGTGATTGATGCTCTTCATGTATCAAAAGGTTTTGGAGATAAATTATTATACGATGATTTAAATTTTAAATTACCTCCTGCAGGAATCGTTGGTATAATTGGTCCGAATGGGGCAGGTAAGACCACGATTTTTAAAATGATAATGGATGAATTAACAGCTGACAAAGGAGATTTCCTTGTTGGAGAAACAGTTAAAATTGGTTATGTAGACCAAACACACAAAGACATTAAGGAAGATAAAACAGTTTATGACGTTGTTTCGAATGGTTTAGAATATGTAGAAGTCGGAGATCAGAAGATAAATTCTAGGGCTTACTTGTCAAAATTTAATTTTAATGGATCAGACCAAAACAAAAAAGTAGGGATTTTATCTGGTGGAGAAAGAAATCGTTTGCACCTTGCAATGACATTAAAAACTGAGGCAAATGTTCTTTTACTAGATGAACCTACAAATGATATTGATATCAATACTTTGCGTGCACTTGAAGAAGGTATTCAAAATTTTGCTGGTTGTGCCGTGGTTATTTCCCACGATAGATGGTTTTTAGATCGTATTTGCACTCATATTTTAGCATTTGAAGGAGATTCTCAGGTTTATTGGTTTGAGGGTTCATACACTGAATATGAAGAGAATAGAAAGAAGCGTTTGGGTGAAAGTTCTCCAAGAAGAATAAAATACCGAAAGATTGTTTAATGTAAATTCTAATTAATTAAATAATGAGGAAAGGAACAAAATTATACAGCATAATAAAATTCAAATGTCCGAGTTGTCACGAAGGCAACTTCTTTATTTCACATCCTTATAATTTTAAAAATACTGGAGATGTTTTGGATAAATGTCCAATATGCAGTGTAAAATATATGCTAGAACCTGGATTTTATCAAGGAGCATTATATGTTGCATATGGGCTTGGTGTAGCTTTGTTTCTATTAATATGGCTTCTTTGTACCTTATTTTTTCCTTTATTAAGCGTTTGGATACAAATTAGTTTAGTAGCAATTTCTTCCATATTATTGGGACCGTTACTTTTTTCGCTTTCTAAAATTATTTATGCTAATATTTTTATTCCTTTAAAAAAGAATGTATAAAAAAAATCCTGCTTAGCACAGGATTTTTAAAAGGTAATTTGAATTTAATTAACGAATAATCGTCATCTCATCAACTATATGTTTTGCGCCAGCATATTTATCAATAATAAATAAAACATAGCGAATATCGACATTTATTGTTTTTTGAAGTTTTGTGTCAAAAATTACATCTCCTGCCATTGCTTCAATATTGCCATCAAAAGCTAATCCAATTAACTCTCCTTTTCCGTTAAGCACTGGTGAACCTGAATTTCCACCAGTAATGTCATTGTCTGTCAAAAAATTTACAGGCATATAGCCATCTTTATCAGCATATTCTCCAAAATCTTTTTTGTCATTTAATTCCATCAAACGAAGTGGCAAGTCAAATTCCTCATCTTTAGGCTTATATTTATTAATTGCACCTTGTAAAGTTGTGTAATAATTAACTGTTGCATCGTTTCTCTTATCTGCTGGTAACGCGCTTACTTTTCCGTATGTTAGTCGCAGTGTACTATTTGCATCTGGGTAAGTAATAGGACTTAAACCAGAAAGACGCATGCCATCAACTAATAAGCGAAAAGCTCTAGAATATTCTATCTGTAGTGTCTTCAATTCCTCTGTACGGTAACCTAGATGGGTTATCATTTCAGCTGAAAATCGCATGAGAGGATCTGTTCCAAGTTGTCCTTCGCTTGGTAATTCAATAAATGCGAGAAGTCTTGATTTAGATGTGAAGAGACTTAGTTCAAATAAATTAGAAACGTAAGAGGTATAGTCGCCATTGTACTTTTCTTTTGTTAAGGTTAATGTGGAAACTAGTGGATATCCCGCTTTCTTAACATATAGATTCAAGCCATCTACAAGGATGTCTTTTTCTGCAGGAAGATAAATACTATTAAAAAAATCATTTACTGAAGAAATCAAGCCAGCTTTCATTGCTGCTCTTTTAGCCTCATCAGCTTTAACATAAGCTTCAATTTGAGAGCCTAATGATCGAGATATTACTGCATAAGCTGAACCTCTCAATAAAATATTTAAATAATTATCATGTCTTGATTTTTCATTTGTTGCAGCGTAATATGCATTTATTTTTTCAATTACTTTTCCGTATTTTTCTACATTTTCCTTTTTATTTGCCCATTTATTAAATTTTGCTTCATTTAAAGCTTTGGAATCTGCAGTTTTAAATTTAGTTAATGCGTCAATCATTCCTTGACGGTTTTTCCAATAGTTAGCTGTTGATGCATATTTAGCAGCATAATTTAAACGAACGGCATCATCTTTATCCATGTATTTTTTCATCCCATCCATAACTGTTTTTGCAGCTTCTACCCAAGCTGGGTATGCAAATTTTACATTTTGATCAATTCCACTAGCTGGTAACCAACGATTTGTTCTTCCGGGATAACCAAGAATCATCGCAAAATCATTTTCTTTAAATCCTTTGATATTAACAGGTAAATGATGCTTTGGCTTGAGAGGTACATTTGATGTAGAATAATTTGCGGGATTACCATTTGCATCAGCATACACTCGAAACATAGAAAAATCTCCGGTATGTCTTGGCCACTCCCAATTGTCTGT
>JBILAB010000016.1:0-18753 GCA_044354455.1 Crocinitomicaceae bacterium
CAAATGTCTTAAATTCTGTTATTCCAATGGATTTAAGATATGGTCTTGGCTTACCTTCGCTCCGTGAAAAACAAGGTTTATTTGCACATCATTTTTATCGCTTATTACACAAGTGTAAAACTTTTACCGCAACTTATACCACTGCAGTTGAGCAAATTAGCAGCAATGAAGCAAGTAGGTATTTACTACAGTTAGAACTTGAGTTGGCAAATTATACTAAAACGGTAGAACTTAAAAAGCATTTTTATTCGGTGCCTTTTCCTGAGCTTCAAGTTCTTCCCGCAACAATTGTAGCCAAACAAGAAGAAATAATAATTCGTCTTGATACATTTTTTGATCGGAGTATTTCTGCTTCGGGACTGAATAAATACATTACCTGTCCACTTGATTTTTATTACCGCTACATTGTAGAATTTGGAGAAGAAAAGGCCGTGGAAGAAGATCTTGAATCGAGCACATTTGGTTCTTTAATCCATAAAACATTAGAATTGTTATTTCAACCATTTGCCCAGCGAGATAGAAATGGAAATCAAGTTTCACCAGCACCAAAAAATTTAGAAATAAAAGATGTAGAAAAAATGCTTACAAGCTATAAAGGGATTTTACATCAGGAATTTTTAAATTACTTTAATGGAGATGAACAGCTTTTCTTGAAAGGAAAAAATCTTTTAAGCTACGAAATGGCAATGAAAATCACCAAAAATACGCTATTAGCAGAAAAGCGTTTTCTCGAAAAAGAAACAGAGCTTGTGTTTATAGAACAAGTAGAAGCTGAAATGACAAGCGCAGTTGAGATTCAAATAAAGGACGAAAAAAGAATAATAAATTTTAAAGGATATATCGACAGAATCGACAGAATTGGGAATAAATACCGTGTAATAGACTATAAGACAGGTAAAGTGACTAAAGAAGATGTTGAATTTAAACTATCTGATGATGGAATAAAAGCTTCTTTTGCTTCCTCGAAACACAGCCTGCAACTTGCTCTGTATTCTATTTTTTTCAAAGAAAAATATAAGGTCCTTCCCGATATAGCAGCAATTTATTCATTGGTAAATTTAACGAAGCCTTTTGAATTAAAATTTAAAAACAAAAATGGATTAGAAGATTTTCCGGAGTTATTTAAAGAACTTGTGGAGGAGGTTATTTCTGAAATCTACGACTTAGATGTGCCTTTTGAACACAGCAGCAATTCAAAATATTGCAATTTTTGCAATTAAAAACAAATAAAGTTTAATATAATTCTAATTTCAAAGAAGTTCTATAATCTTTTATTTCTTCACGGTTAATTTTCTGCTCTGCGTTTTTAAGTAGATTCAATAAATACAATAAATTGTCTTTATCTTCGATTTCAATTGGATATTCATTTCCCTCTTCATCTTCTTCATATTGCGCTTGCACGTCAAAAACCTTGTTTTCTGCAATGAATTCATACGTTAAGCGAAGCACTTTTACAACAAGTGGATCCTGCTCTTTTAAAGCTAATTCGCGCAAATCTTTTAAATTCTCAATTAGTTTTGCGGCCTTTATTCCACTTTTTTCAACGCTTGCAATAATTGCATCTAATTTTTCGTTGGCAGAGATAGTCTTCATAACAAATTATTTTACCGCAAATTTAATGAGTTTACTTGGATTATCAACACTTCAGTATTGAACAATCACTTTTTTATCTGAAATAAACCGAAAAAGAAATATTAAGTTTGTTCTATGCAATTTTTTTTACAAGCTATAGGTATTGGTTTTTTGCTCAGCGTGATGGTTGGACCAGTATTTTTTGTTCTCTTAGAAACAAGTATTACTAAAGGTATACGAGCTGCATTAGCTTTGGATATTGGGGTTTTTATTAGTGATATATTATATATATTGTTCGCCCTTAGTTTTGTTGATCAAATAAGCTCTATTAATTCCGGTGAAAACAAATTAATATTTGGATTTATAGGAGGATCAATCTTCATTATTTACGGAACATTTTATTTTTTTAAAAAATCAAAAATGGTTGATTTAACATTGGAGGCAGAAAACACAAGTAAAGAAGTTGCTGCAGCTCCAAAAGACTATTTATTATTAGGTTTAAAAGGCTTTATTTTAAATATAGCAAATCCAGCTGTTATTTTTTATTGGTTAAGTATTTTATCCCTTGCAGCTCAATCTGTTCCTGATAATACAAAAAATCCAAATACATGGATTCTATTATTCATTTCTATTCTTTTGGGCACTTACTTTGGTATAGATGTTTTAAAAGTTTTTACAGCAAAAAGACTTAGGACTCTTGTAAACCAAAACTTATTGAATGCCTTAAATATTCTTATCGGGCTAATCTTTTTTCTCACTGGAATCTTTCAAATTATCAAGAATTTTCAAATTATACTTGCCAATTAAAAACTTTAATTCCAATTCACTTATGTATAAAATAAGCTTTCTTTTTTTATTTGTACTAATTTTAAATACTGCTTTTTCTCAGAAAGTAGACAAAGAAAATTTAACCCAAAAAATAAAATTATTTTGGGATCAAGGGAATAAAAAATTACAAGCGACAGGATCTTATTATACAAATGAGCGACGGGGAAATACGACTGAAAAGCATGGAAAATGGCTTTTTTATTCTTACGATGGCATTTTAGAAGAAGAAAGAAACTACTACCGGAATAGAATTCATGGCTTGCAAACAATTTATTACCCAACTAAAAAAATAAAGCAACAAACTTATTTCACCTTCAATGTGCCAGACAGTACTTTTAAGGAATGGAATGAAGAAGGGCAACTTATTATTTCAGGAAATTATGATCTTGGAAGTCCAGATGGCATTTGGGAATATTACTATGATAACGGGCAAAAAAAATCAGTTGAAGAAGTGATAAATGATACTGTCTATCTCAGAGTGTTTTTTGAAAATGACTCATTGCACACTCAAACGATTAAAGATGGAAATGGATATATTACGTCTTTTTATTCCAATGGTGTAACAAAAGAATTATACACCTTTAAAAATGGATTGAAAACTGGTTTGTTTGAAGAAAGAACAGCAAATGGGATGCTTTCAATTAGTGGATCTTTTAAGGCTGGTAAAAAAGATAGTATTTGGGAATTTTTCAGTTTTTTAGGGAATCTTGAAAAAAAGATTGCGTATAAAAATGATTCTCTTGATGGTGAATACCTCGTTTATTATGAAGATCAAACTATTAATACGAAAGGGAATTATAAAAATGGCTCAAAAACTAGTGAATGGGCATGGAATTTTTCAAATGGAAAAAGCGAAATGATTGGATACTTTGAAAATGATTTACAACAAGGTAAATGGGTTTATTATTTTCCAACGGGTGAAGTTTCTTACACGGCTAGTTTTGATCGTAATAAAAAAGTAGGGGAATGGATTTTTTATTTCAAAGATGGGAAAGAGGAACGAAAAGGTTCATATATAAATGACCTAAAACATGGGCTATGGGAAACGTGGTATGAAGATGGAACTCCTCTTATGACAGGTTCATACGTGAATGGAAAAGAAGAAGGAGAATGGTTTAATTTTTGGGAAAATGGGGTTTTAAAAAATAAATCTTCATTTAAACAGGGTGACTTAAATGGTGACTGGTATTCTTATACGCCAGATAAAACGCTTGTTAAAAAAGGTTCGTACAAACGAGGGTTAAAAAATGGAATGTGGTATGATTATTATAATAATGGTCGATTAAAAGAAAT
The DNA here is from genome assembly GCA_044354455.1 of Crocinitomicaceae bacterium. Classification (GTDB taxonomy): domain Bacteria; phylum Bacteroidota; class Bacteroidia; order Flavobacteriales_D; family Crocinitomicaceae; genus UBA952. The sequence goes on from JBILAB010000016.1 coordinate 3,694, forward strand.
CACAAACTATAAAATCTTTACGCGTAAAAATAGCGTAAACTCAATTTCTGTTTTTGGGATGAAGGAAACATTAAGTGAATTAGATGGAAAATATCAAGCATTTTCTCAGATTGATTTTCAGCAAAAGTCTAAAGGCAGCTTTAAAAAAGGTTTAAAGAATGGAACCTGGCATGATTATTATCCCGGTGGAGTTGTCCCAACTATCATTTCAAATTATAAAAATGGGGTGTTGCATGGTGTTTTCCAGCAATTAGGAAGAAGAGGCGAACTCATTTATGAGATAAATTATAAGAATGGATTAAAAGATGGATGGTTCATAGCATTTGATGCAAATGGGCAAGAGAAAATAAGGAAAATGTTTCAAAAAGGAGTAGAACTTCAAAGAAAGCAAAGTGGAGATCTTTTTTCGCCGTAAGCTAGGAGAAACTTTCAATAAATAAGGTTAATTCAACAAAGTCATCTACAGATAATTGTTCTGGGCGCTCATTCGTAAATTTCTCAGGAAGCTCATTTCCTTTTAAAAGTTGTTTAATGGAATTCCGAAGGGTTTTTCTACGTTGATTGAAAGCCATCTTCACCACTTGAAAAAAGAGTTTTTCATTACAATCTAATTCCTTTCTCTCATTTCTTGTACAGCGAATTACACCAGATTTTACTTTTGGCGGTGGAATAAAAACATGTTCATCTACCGTAAAACAATAATGGATATCGTAAAAGGCTTGCAAAAACACACTGATAATTCCATATTCTTTTGTGCCTGGTTTTTCAGCAATTCGAATAGCAACCTCTTTTTGAAACATTCCCATTATCTCAGGAATTTGATTGCGGTATTCTAAACATCTAAATAGTATCTGGGAGGAAATATTATAGGGAAAATTTCCAACTACGCAAAAAGGTTCAGTTCCCATAACTTCTTGAAGGTTCATTTTTAAAAAATCCCCCCAAATAATTCGATCTCGGTGCTCTGGATATCTATTGCGCAAAAAATCAATTGATTCAGAATCGATTTCCAATAACCATAAATTTAAAGATTTATCGTTTATTAAGAATTCTGTTAAAGCTCCCATTCCAGGCCCAACCTCAACTACATTTTTGCAATTTTGATGGTTTGTTAACTGCTCAGCTATTTTTTGACAGGTTGCTTTATCCTTTAAGAAATGTTGCCCAAGATGCTTTTTTGGTCTTACGAACATATTATTTAAATTCTTCAATTACCGTTAATAAAGTTCGAAATGCCGCAAAATAACCTTGAAATTTTTCGGAATGTTCTTTTTGCAACAATGGTGCATGTTGCTCGCTGTATATTTTCATTAATTCTTCTGAGGAGCAAATATACATGACAGAATAAGTAATTCCCCCCTCTTCTTCCGCTTGTATTTTAGAGATTTTACCCTCTATAAAACAAGATGTAGCCATAACATCAGGGATGTGCTTTGTTCGCATCCAACTCAACCATTCCTCTGCTTTTGATGGGTCCACGCTTACCGTTACATTATAAAGAATCATGCTGACAAAGGTAGAGATTATTCAAGATTAAACTAAAGATATATTCTTATCAACTAGTAAACTAACTTAAATTAGTTTAAAACTTAATTATTCATCTTAAGCGTAATAAAAAAAAAAACTAAATTTGAATATTAATTCTAAATCTAAAAAATATGAAACTATTATTACTCTCTTTAACTTTTGCAGTTTTTACATCAAATAATCTAGGTGCTCAGTCATGTACTCCAGGTACAAATTATGCTGATTCTCTCTATGGAGTTTGGCCTAGTCCAACTGTTGGTTTCCCCATGGCTACTGTAAATGTTGCTTATTCTACTGATATTAATTTTAAGGTGCCGGACGCAATTGACGATGAGCTTGTAGCTGTAGTTCCTGCAGCAGCATTTTTTAATGGCAGTGATATAATATCTTTCAAATTACTCAACGTATCAGGTTTGCCTGCAGGTATTACCCATGCTTGTAATCTATCAAATTGTGAATACCTTGGTGGAGCTAATGGTTGTGCAAGACTTCAAGGTACATCTTCATCAGTAGGTTCCTATCCTGTTGTGATTGAAGTTAGTGTACTAGTTGAATCTTTGTTTGGTAATGTACCTTTAACCATACCTTTTGATGGTTATACAATTGAAGTAGGGGTTGCAGGAACAATAGAACAAATAATATCACCTATAACGGTTTCACCAAATCCTGCAAACAATGAAATTAAAATTGAAGGGATTACTGCACCTATGAAAGCAAACCAAATTTCTATTCTAAATATTGAAGGAAAAGTTGTTGCCGAAAGAGAAATCAAAGATGTATTAAATACAACATTTGATTTATCAGCTGTAAAAGCGGGAATCTATTTTGTAAATGTTAGCCATGCAAGTGGCAATAAAACTGTTAAATTTATAAAGCAATAAGTATAAATTTTAGCTAAAATTTTAAAAGGGAGTACGCTCCCTTTTTTTATTTATAAAAATTCATTTCGTCAATGTATTTATATACTGGTTCAGTTAATAAATAACGCACATCTTTTTTATCTTTTATTGCTTGACGAATAAAGCTAGAGGAAACTTTCATGACAGGGGCATCTTCACAAAACACGACATTTTCGTGTGATTTGTAATCATTAATTAATGCTGCACTCATCGATAATACTTCTTGTTCTTCCTGAATTGTAAGTACGCGTGGATAAACATAGATTTTATGTTTCCGGAGAATTACTTCATGATTGTACCATTTATGAAAAGTTCTGAGATTGTCTTCTCCCATTATAATTGAAAACTCATTTGCAGGATATTTCTCTATTAAATGTGTGATGGTCGTAATGGTAAAACTCGGTTTTGGCAAATGAAATTCTATGTCGCTGGCTTTTAATTGTCGATTGTCTTCTATCGCTGCTCGGACAATTCCAAGGCGGTGGAAATCCGGAAGGAGCGTTGCTTTGTCTTTTAGTGGATTTTGAGGGGTAACCACCAACCAAACCTGATCCAAATCAGTATAATCTGCCATATAATTTGCGATCACTAAATGACCTACATGAATGGGATTAAAAGTACCGAAATACAGACCAATTTTCATCGTGATAAAAATTTTAAGACTTGCTCACGAGCAGAAGCTATCGCTTGTTCTAAAATATCATTTTCAATGATGGCATCAAATTTTCCGGCCCTTAATACTTCTTCTTTTGCCTTTTTAATTCTAATTTGAATTTTATCTTCTGTCTCAGTATTTCTTTTACGTAAGCGTTCTTCCAAAACATCTTGATTTGGGGGCTTTATAAAAATTGCCAGCGCATTTTCCTTAAAAATCTCTTTTAAATGTAAGCCACCAATAACATCCACATCAAATACAACTGTTTTTCCAGAATCCCAAATACGTGACAATTCACTTTTTAAGGTTCCATAATAGTTATTCGTGTAAACTTCTTCCCATTCAACAAAATCATTTTGAAGAATCTTCGCTTGAAATTCTTCTACGCTAATAAAATGGTAATCTAAGCCATTTTTTTCCACTCCTCTCGGCTCGCGACTACATGCAGAAATAGAAAATGCTAATTGATTCATTTCAGCCAAAAGTGCTCGTACAATTGTAGTTTTCCCTGCTCCAGATGGCGCCGAAAAAATAATGCATTTTCCTTCTTTCACTTCCTGTGTCATTATTTATAAAGTATTCAGAACTTGTTCTTTTATTTTCTCTAAATTATCTTTCATTTCAACAACCAATTTTTGCATTCCGCCATGATTACTTTTGCTCCCTAAGGTATTAATTTCACGCCCCAATTCCTGTGCTATAAAACCTAATTTTTTACCTGAAAATGGAGAATTCATTGTTTCAATAAAGTAATCTAAGTGATTTGTTAAGCGCATTTTTTCTTCTGAAACATCAAGCTTTTCTAAATAAAAAATCATTTCTTGTTCTAAGCGATTTTGATCAAGCCCTGGATGCTCTAATTCTTTTAATCCTTTAAGAATTCTTTCTTTAATTTGTAGAATTCGGATATCTTCAAAAGCTTCTATTTGAGATAATAACGAACGAATTTCACCAATTCTTAATTCAAACTCCTTTTTTAGAGCAGCTCCTTCTTGAGCGCGAAAATCATTTAACTTTCCACAGGTTTCATTTACTAAATTTAAAATCCATTTTTTTTCTTCTTTGGATAGTTCGGTGCTTTGGGTATTCAAAACATCAGGCATGCGCATTACAATCGATAAATAATCTTGTGGAGCTTCTCCCCAAGACTCATTCAATTTTTTTAATGCTGAATAGTATTTTGTTGCTACTTCATTATTTATAATGTTGTTTAGGCTTTCATTTGTGCTTTCTATGAAAATTCCAATATCAACTTTCCCACGGTCTAAGTTTTCGGACAGCATTTTTCGGATATCAGTTTCTAAATCTTTGTAAGAAGAGGCTATTTTAATCGATAAATCCAAGCCCTTACTATTTAAAGAGCGGATTTCAACGGAAATCTTTTTCGATTCAAAAACTCCGTTTGATTTCCCGAAGCCTGTCATTGATAACAACATAGTCGATTTTTATGTAAAAGTAGGTAATTGTAATCTATCACTCAAAAAGTAAATCGGCATCTATACCTTCATTTTGTTCTTTGATGAATAAAGCAATTTCACTTATTAATTGATTTTTTTGATTTTCTTCTTCATTTCGATTATCTAAATAGTCCTTTAAATAGAGTTGTGATTCGAGAAGTTGATGTTCTTCAAATGGCCCAGGCATATTTTCCATAATTGTTAAACAATCCAATGCCTGCAAAAAATCACCAAGTACAGCCATTGAGACAATATCTGCTAAATGCGCACTAAAATTGAGCTTGCTATTCCAGATAATAGTTAAGAATTCCTGACGAAAAGAGGGGTTCAATTCTTCCTCAATCAAACGAACAATTTCTGCAGCTGCCTCCTGCTTTTGTATATTGGAGATAAATTCTAAAATCTTTTTTTTGACTTCTGTATTTCTTTGCTTACGATATATCTCAAATAATTCAGGAATAATTGCTAATCTACCATCAATTTCAAGCAATTTTAATGCGCTCAAAGCAAGATCTTGCTTATCAGAATTTAAATCACCTAAGATTTTTGTTTGTTTAATAGTAGCCGGTTTTTCAGCCATATCTGATATATTTAGTGGGTCAAAGGTAAGAAAACATAATCGTTTTAGAAAAATAGGAGGGATTATACCTGGAAAGAAAAATAAGAAATTTGATTTTATGAAAGTTTGAATGTTTAAAAGTATCACCACTTAGCAGTATTTAATACCAGTTTCTTAAAGAATTTTGTAAAAAAATATTCGTTATGAAAAATTCATTCTCAATACTACAATTTTTTATTGTCCTTCTTCTAATTTCAGCTTGTGTGCCAGCAAAAAAATACAAGGACTTATTAGAACGCGAAAAAGTATGTTCTGAAGAATTAGCGAAATTCAAAAAAAGTAGCGGAGAATATGAGTCATTATCAAAGGACTTACAAACAAAATTTGCAAATGCAAGTAGGGATTTATCAAAGCTTATTCAAGATACAACTGCTTTAGGAAGTAAGTATCGTTTATTACAAAGAGATTATGGTATAATTGACGGCGAGTATAAATCACTTCAAAAATCTTTTGATAAATTAAAAAATCTGAGCGCTAAAGAAACTGCTGAATTACAAAATCAATTAGAAGCAAAAAATAATGAACTTCAGATTAAAGAGGATGCTTTATTAAAATTAGATCAGGAATTAAAAGAAAAACAACGCTTACTAATCGAACGTGAAAAACGTGTAAATGAACTTGAAGAGGCCATTCGTAAAAAAGATTCTGCAGTTCAATTGCTAAAAGCAAAAGTAGCCAATGCTCTAAGAGGATTTGAAAATCAAGGCTTATCTGTAGTTCAGAAAAATGGCAAAATTTATGTGAGCTTAGAAGCTAAATTACTCTTCAAATCAGGAAGCACATTTGTTGAGGAAGAAGGAGTTAGAGCATTAGTTGAATTAGGAAAGGCTTTGGAATCTGAAAAAGACCTCGAAATAATTGTAGAAGGACATACAGATACAGACAAATTAAGTAGTAGTGTATCTCCAAAGAATAACTGGGAACTATCTGTTTTAAGAGCAACATCTGTAGTTCAAATTTTACTAAACAACTCTAGTATGACGCCAGCACAAATTATGGCAGGTGGACGAGGAGAGTTTTTACCGATTGAGGAGTTTGACAAATCAAAAAACAGACGAATTGAAGTAATTATTTCTCCGAATTTAAATGAGTTATTCGAAATTATTTCTAACGATTAATTACCTGATAACATTTACATGGCCACATATTGTTTCCCGCTGGCCTTTTATTGTTACATAATTAATGCGCCAAGAGTATACGCCACTTTGTACAGCAATATTTCCATATTTACCATCCCACTCAAAATTTAAATCGGCCGCCTCAAAAATTAATTCTCCCCAACGATTATAAATTGAAATTTCTAAAGATTTAAGTCCAATAAAACTTCCATAAAAATAGCAGTTATGCTCATCATCATCAGGGGTAAATGAGTTAGGTATATAAATGTATAATTCTTCTTTAATTGTTATTGGCTTTGTAATAGTATCAGTACATCCTTTATTATCAGTGGCTATTAGAGTAATATAATAAGTGGAATCTAGGTAGTAAGTATTTATTGGGTTTACTAAACTAGAAGTAGTCCCTTCCCCAAAATTCCAAGAATAAAATGATGCATTCGTGGATGTATTTTGAAAAGCAATGGGTAGGCCAATCATTAAAGTATTACTGCTAATTTCAAAATTTGCATTTGGCTCAATTACAATTACTGTTGCTATTGCAGGGACAGAAAAAGTTTGACAATCATCTGAAACATTAACGACATAATTTGTTGTTGCAGAAGGATAAACCCAAAGAGAATTTATAGTTGTGTTATTGTGAGGCCATACGTAATAGTAAGACCCATATCCTCCACTTGCTGAAGCTGATATGAAAGCGCTGTCTTCGGGACAAATCTCAATAGCTGGACTTGTAGTTACAATCAAAGGAGGACTTGTTATTGTATATATCACGGTCTCTGAAGCAACAGAACCGCAGTTGTCAGTAACAGTAGCGACAAAGCTCGTGCTAAGTGATGGACTCACAGTCACGGTGTCAAGTGAGCTTATTTGAGTAGTATTTTCTAGCCATTCAAAAGAGTAGATTCCTGAGCCTCCAGTTGTAGTAATATCTAAAAGTACTGGAATATATGGGCATATTTCCGTAATATCATTATTTACACTAATCGTTAAAGGTTGAAATACGGGAACTGTTACCATTATATTAGCAGAACTTGGTTGATTAGAACAAGTTCCTGAAACTTGAACTGAATAAGTTGCACTTACTGTAGGAATAAAATTAATAGTTGCTGTTTGCTGTCCGGTACTCCATAAATAGGAATAGGGGGCAAGTCCTCCAGTAATACTTGTTGTCAAAACAACATTGTCGCCCGGACAATTGATTGTTGTTGGATTAATTTGCACAGTCAAAGGTGGTAGATCTTGTATAAACAAATCTAAAATTAAGGGGGTAATATTTCCACATGGGTCCACTAATGGAAAAACTAAACTTATTGTCTCCAAACCTTCTACAAGATTGTCATAAAGAGAAGTTATCGTAAAACTCAAAGTACTTTGACCAGGAGCAAATGTTATACTTGTAGGCACTCCAGAAAAATCAAGTGTATTTGAAGCAGTGCCAGCAAGTTGTATTGGAATTGTTAAGGGTGTAGAAAGATTTGTTTGACGAGAAAGTGTAACTGTTGAAGTAACACATCCTTCAGCCATCCAATCAGGGTTAGAAAACAATGATTGAGATACTGTATAATCCATCTCAACAGGTGTTTTTGATGTTAAACTATTTGCCTCCAAAAAAATTCCGGAGTCCCATTTACCATCCCCAACATCTGCAATTGCTAAAATTAAATGATATGTCTGACCACATTGAACACTTGAAACAGCTTCTAGAACATCGGTAAATCCATCGTATTGAATGTAAAAGGGAGATGAATTGTACGGAGATGAAGTCCCATCTCCATTAAAATTAAAAAAGGCAGGATTTGTAATGGCATTTACATTATTAATCGAAACAATACTTCCATTATTTGGAAGTCTAGCAATATTTTGCAAGCCTGTTATTCCAGGACCAGCAATAAAAAATCCAAATACATCATTGTAACTAGAATTATTTGGTGGCGCAAATTCAGGGTATTCATCGGAACCAAATACATATTTAAAACGAACAGTATCAGAATACGGAATAAAGTCAAATTCTAAAATTGCAGCGTCAAAGGTCTCTCCGCCACCAATTATTCCGCTTAGTAAAGAAGATCCTGCTCCATTATTTTGTTGTCCAGCACCCGCCTGATTATTTGGGCCATGTGGGCCATTACCATTGTCAAAAACAGTGCCGGTAGTCATCACGATTCCATTGGCAATCCCTAGATTAGTTCCTGTTCCAGTAAATGAACCAATTGAACTTGGAGAGCCATTAAATGTAATATTTGAAACAGTAACACCTGGACCGATGAGGGTATTTTGAACAAGTGTTTGCGGATTGACAGAGGTGCTAGTAGTTAGTTGAGCAAAGCTAATTTTTGAACTTATTAGAAGCAAGGAAAAAATAATGTATTTTATATTAGTTTGCATATTTAATTATTAAACGAAATTAAGCGAAAAACGTTGTTTTTTTAAGCCTTTTTTTTTAAAAAACTGAAATTAAATCTATTTTAAAACTTTGTTACTCTTATTTGGATTTTTAGGCTTTTGGATTTGCTTTAAAAAGGACTTTCAGACTATTATTTCTTTAAAATTAAGTGAATGTTAATATCAACATTTTGTTGTCTATATTCTAATTTTAATAGCTTATTCATAGATTCATTTATATTTAATTTTATAAAAAAAGATGTTGAAAAAAGAAAAAATATTTGTGCTTGACACCTCTGTCCTTCTGCACGACCATCAAGCCATAACAAATTTTAAAAACAACAATGTTACCATTCCAATAACTGTATTGGAGGAACTTGATAAGTTTAAAGTTGGCAATGACACTAAAAACTTTTGTGCCCGGGAAGTAATTCGATTTATTGACAAACTTTCAATTAAAGGTTCACTACAAGAATGGATTTCATTAGGAAAGCTCCTTGGAAAATTTAAGATAGTTATGGATAGTCAGCCAAAATTGATTAACGCAGAGCATGTTTTTTCAGCGGAAAAAAATGACCATAAAATCATCAATGCAGCATTGTATTTAAAAGAGCAAGAACCAAAGCACATTGTTATTCTTGTCACAAAAGACATTAATCTTAGAATTAAAGCAAAGGCATTAGGATTAATGGCTGAAGATTATGAAACAGGAAAAGTTAACATTGACGATTTAAAAGGAGCTAGCTCGTATGGAATTGAAAATGTAGATTCAGAAATAATTCGGGATATTTTTATTAAAGGCGCCATCGATGAAAATGGTATTTTGGGAGATAAAAAAGAAATAAATGGCTACTATATCTTAAAAAATGGCAAAACCTCTTCATTAGCTTTTTATAACCACCTTACAAATAAGATTGAGCGAATAGAAAAAGAATTTGTTTATGGTATTAAACCAAAAAATGCCGAGCAAACTTTTGCATTTCATGCACTTTTAAATGATGATGTAAAATTAGTTGCGCTTCAGGGTGTCGCGGGCACAGGAAAAACTTTACTCGCTCTTGCAGCAGCACTTGAACAACACAAAAGCTACAATCAAATTATTCTTGCACGGCCAATTGTTCCGCTTTCAAATCGTGAAATTGGTTTTCTCCCTGGGGACGTTAATGATAAAATAGGGCCTTATATGGAACCATTATGGGATAATCTGAAGTTTATAAAGTCGCAATTTGGAGACAATGAGAAAAAAAATCGGGCTATTCAGGAAATGCAAGAAAATGGAAAAATTGTTATTACACCACTTGCTTTCATTCGTGGAAGAAGTCTTTCAAACGTTATGTTTATTGTCGATGAAGCTCAAAATCTTACCCCACACGAAGTAAAAACAATTATAACTCGAGCTGGGGAGAACACAAAAATTGTATTTACTGGGGATGTTCATCAAATCGATTCGCCTTATCTTGATGAAAACAGTAATGGCTTAGCTTACCTCATCGATCGCTTAAAAAATCAAGCGTTATTTACCAATGTGAAATTAGAAAAAGGGGAGAGGTCAGAATTGGCAAATTTAGCGAATGATCTTTTATAGTTTTTCTGCTTTGTCGGCTTTCAAAACACTAAGTTTCTCAAATGCATCTTTAATGTGTTTGACAGGTTCAATTACTAAGCGAAGTTTTTCATTTTGCTGCACTAAGCGATAACCTTCTCCAATAGCTGTAATCTTGTTTAATAAATTGGAGAAAACTGGTGTTTCAAAGAATTCAGATTGCGAATTTGAAATAAAATAGCCAACTAATTTAGTTGATTTAATAACCAAGCGTTCCAAGCCTAATTCTTGAGCAAGCCAGCGCAATTGAAAAGAAAAAAGTAGTTCTTTCACTTCTTTTGGAATTGGTCCAAAACGATCTTTGAGCTGCAGGGCATAGGTATCCAATTCTTCGGTGTTCTTTAAATTATCAAGTTCTTGATAGAGACTTAAGCGCTCATTTACGTTGTTTACATAATCATCTGGGATGCGGACTTCTAAATCTGTTTCAAAAATACAATCTTGCACGAATGATTGAAAAGAATCCGTATTTCTGTCATCAAAAAGCTCTTTGAATTCACTTTCTCGAAGTTCTTGCATTGCTTCGTTTAGGATTTTTTGATACATCTCAAAGCCAATTTCAGAAATAAATCCACTTTGTTCTCCTCCCAACATATTTCCAGCTCCACGAATATCTAAATCTTTCATTGCGATATTAAAGCCAGAACCAAGATCAGAGAATTGCACGAGGGCTTCTAATCTTTTTCTTGCTTCTGAAGTCATAACGCTAAATTTTGGCGCAACTAAATAACAAAATCCCTTCTTATTACTTCTTCCAACTCTTCCGCGCAACTGATGTAAATCGCTTAATCCAAAGTGATGCGCGTCATTAATTATAATTGTATTTGCATTTGAAATATCAATTCCAGACTCAATAATTGTTGTCGCGATAAGAACATCATAGCTGCCTTCTATAAAGTCCATCATTACTTTTTCAAGTTGCTTTCCATCCATTTGTCCGTGTCCAATTCCAACGCGTACTCCAGGACAAAGTCTTGAGATCATGCCAGAAATCTCACGGATGTTTGACAAGCGATTATTAACAAAAAACACTTGTCCTCCACGTGTAACTTCATACGAAATAGCATCTCTTAAAATTTCTTCATCGAATGAAATAATTTCTGTTAAAACCGGCTGACGATTTGGTGGTGGAGTGTTAATAATACTTAAATCTCTTGCTCCCATTAATGAAAATTGAAGCGTTCTTGGAATCGGAGTGGCGGTTAAAGTTAGCGTATCAACACTTACACGAATTGTTTTAAGTTTATCCTTTACCGAAACGCCGAATTTTTGTTCTTCATCGATTATCATTAAGCCAAGATCCTTAAACTTTACTCTTTCTGCAACAATAGCATGCGTTCCAATAAGAATATCAATCTTTCCTTCTGCTAATTTTTTTAAGGTCTCAGAAGTTTCTTTTGTTCCTTTAAAACGATTAATATAATCAATTGAGCAAGGGAAATCTTTAAGACGTTCTTTAAAGCTACGATAATGCTGCATTGAAAGAATAGTTGTTGGAACTAAAATCGCCACTTGTTTATTGTCAGCTACCGCCTTAAAAGCTGCTCTAACTGCGACCTCTGTTTTTCCAAAACCTACATCTCCACAGATTAGTCGATCCATTGGCCTTGAAGCTTCCATGTCTTTTTTCACATCTTGCGTTGCTTTGTTCTGGTCTGGCGTATCTTCATACATAAAAGATGCTTCCAATTCATCTTGTAAATAGGTATCGGGAGTATAAGAAAAACCTGCTTGACTTCTTCTTTTTGCATACAATTGAATTAAATCAAATGCCAATTCTTTAATTTTCTTTTTAGTCTTATTTTTTAGAGTGCTCCATGCCAGCGTTCCTAACTTGTTCATTTTTGGAACAGCGCCATCCTTGCCTGTAAATTTTGAAATTCTGTGCAAGGAATGAATTCCAAGATACAAGACATCTCCATCCTTATAAACCAAGCGAATTGCTTCTTGCGGTTTTCCATTTACATCAATCGTTTCCAAGCCAGAAAACTGCCCAACACCATGATCAATATGCGTAATATAATCGCCTTTTTGAAGGTTGTAAATTTCTTTTAATGTCAAGGCTTGTTTCGCCTGCCGGAAACCTTCCTTTAAGCGAAAGCGGTGGTAGCGTTCAAAAATTTGATGATCAGTATAACAGACTAATTTCATGCTTGGAGAAATAAATCCCTCTTGCAAAGCCAAGTGCATAGGAGAAAAAGAAACATCTCCACCAATGTCTTCAAATATTTGAAACAAGCGTTCTATCTGACGAGGTTGATTTGAAAAAATTAAATTCTCAAAATTATTTTCTTGTCGCGACAGCAAATCTGTTTTTAATAGATCAAAGTTTTTATTGAAATTAGGTTGAGGTGTAAAATCAAAATGAATACTATCTTGCGTTTTAAAATAAAAATCAGAACCCCATTCAATTGTCTTATAATTTTCCAGACTTTGTTTTAATTCACTTTCATTCAAATAGCGATTTGCAGGTATTGTATGCTTTACAGTGTCGCCTAGTTTGTCGAATATCGCTTCTGCTTTAGCATATTCTCTCGAAATAATTTGTGCCAAACGTTCGTGTGAACTCAGCCATAGGATTGCTGATTGCCCAATAAATTCAAAGAAAGAACCAATTCCTTCCAATGAAATTTGTCCTTGAATATTTGGAATTACGTTGAAGAAGGAATGAGATTTTAGTGACAATTGTGTTGCAGCATCAAAGGTGCGTATTGTTTCTATTTCATCTCCAAAAAACTCAATTCTGAAAGGAGAATCATTCGCATATGAAAATACATCAACAAGTCCACCTCGAATAGAAAACTGCCCAGGCTCATAGACAAAATCAACCCGATCAAAATGATATTCTAAAAGCAATTCATTTATAAAATCGATGGAATAGTTCTTGCCAACGTCCAGTCGTAAAGTATTGTCTAGTAATTTTTTCTTAGTAGGAACTTTTTCAAAAAGAGCTTCAGGATAAGTGACAATCCATGTATTAAATCCACTTGCAACACGCTCTAAAATTTCTGCCCGATGCACCACGTTTGCATTATCTGTTTCTTCAAATTGATAAGGGACTTGACACGATGAGGGATAAAATAAAATACGTTTATCTTCAGGATAAATCCCTTCTAAATCGTTTAAAAAATAAGCTGCTTCTTCCTTATCATTTAAAATAAAAACATGGTGGCCGGGTGTTTGTTCTGCCACAGCAATAGCAGAAATGCTCCTTGAAGAGCCAACGTGTCCTTTCCAATGGATGTGCGAATTTGGACGACTTAATACTTTTGCCGTTTGATCAATTTGAGGAAATTCTCTAAATAATTTGAGGAAATTTTTAAGTTCCATTGTTTGGCGCAAAAATACCGATTCTTTTTCTTTTGAAGTAGTGAATTAAAGAAAGAGAAAGAAATATAAATCACGAAGAAGTGGAAATTCCTATTTCAAGTGCCTGCCCGAAGTGAAAACAATCTTCATAACTTGTATAAAGTGGAACAGGCGCAAGTCGAATAACATTTGGTTCTCTCCAATCTGCAAGAACTCCAAGCGCACTAATTCGTTTAAATAATTCAACTCCTTGTCCCATTACTTTAATAGAAAGTTGACTGCCACGCTGTTTTTTGTCTCGCGGTGTAATCAGTTCAAAACTACATTTTTCCTTGTAATTTTCTGAAATGTTATCAATCACAAATTCTAAATAAGAAGTAATTAAATCTCGTTTTTCACCAATCTTATCCATTCCTGCTTCCTCAAAAATTTCCAGTGCGGCCAAATGTGCGGCCATTCCAAGAACCGGCGCATTACTCAATTGCCAACCTTCCGCTCCGGCTAGGGGTTGAAAACCTTTTTCCATTTGAAAACGAGCTTCTTTATCGTGTCCCCACCAACCTGCAAAACGCGGCAAAGAGGAATCATTTGCATGTCGTTCGTGCACAAATATTCCAGATACACCTCCAGGGGAAGAATTCAAGTATTTATATCCGCACCAAGTAGCGAAATCAACATTCCAGTCGTGCAATTGAAGATTTACATTTCCAGTTGCATGTGCCAAATCAAAACCTGCGATTGCACCAACAGCATGTGCAGCAGCAGTTATTTTTTGCATATCAAATAATTGACCTGTATAGTAATTTACCCCGCCAATCATCACCAATGCTAATTCATCGCCAAGTTCTTGAATTTTTCCTAAAATATCTTCTAAGTGAATTAACTCCTCACCAGCTCTAGGAAAGACCTCAACAATATTTTCTTGCGTTAGGCCGTGAAAATTAACTTGTGACTCCAAAACATATTGATCGCTCGGAAAAGCTTTTGCTTCGCAAATAATTTTTGTTCGTTTTCCTTGAGGTCGATAAAAAGAAACGAGTAAGAGGTGCAAATTTGTTGTTAAAGAATGTGTTACAACAACTTCTACAGGCTTTGCCCCTACAATTTTTGCTGTCATCTCGCATAAATTTTCATGGTAAGAGTACCATGGTCGTTTCGCATGAAAATGCCCTTCAACTCCAAACTTCGCCCAATCTGCAAGTTCTTCTTGAATATATTCTGCCGCTTTTTTTGGCTGTAACCCTAAAGAATTCCCTGTGAAATAGAGAATTTTTTTTTCGTGAAAATTTGGAAAATGAAACTTATCCCTGAACGATTTTAAAGGATCTTTGTTATCCAATTGACGCGCAAATTCTAAGTTGTTCTCAAACTGCATATGCTACTGATTATTGCTAATTTTGTGTTCGGATACAAATGTACAAAGAAATGAAGATTACAAGTCCCATAAAAAGAACGGAATCAGCAAGGCTTTTTGAAGCTTCAAAAACTTTT
>JBILAB010000142.1:0-4973 GCA_044354455.1 Crocinitomicaceae bacterium
AATTCAGTTTCTGCAGCTCCAGGAGCAATATTTGTGACTTTTATTCCATGTGAAACTAAATCTATTCGCATCGCTTTTGAAAGTGCATCAACTGCATGTTTTGTAGCACAATAAACATTTCCGCCAGGGTAAACCTCTTTTCCAGCAATACTAGAAATATTTACAATCTGTGAGAATTCATGAAGTTTTAGAAAGGGAATAATTGCTTTTGAAACGTATAACAAACCTTTGATATTGGTGTCAATCATTCGCTCCCAATCATCTGTGAGGGCATTTTCTATTGAAGATCTTCCCACTGCTAATCCCGCATTATTAACAAGGATATGAATGTTATTTTTAATTATTTCAGGAAGTGAATTAATAGACTCAAGAACCTTTTTTTCATTCCTGATATCAAGTTCTAGGCAATGTATATTGACAGTATCATTTTGCAAAGAAACTTTCAATTGTTCTAATTTATCACTTCTTCTAGCAACTAAAATAAGTGAAAACCCATTTTTTGCAAAAATATGTGCACACGCTTCTCCAAATCCTGAGGAAGCTCCTGTAATAAATACGTATTTTTTCATGTTGCAAATTTGAATAGAAAATTTCTATTTTGATTTATTTATGTCAATTTAACAATAAAAAAAGACAAAATGACATAAAAATTAACTTGGCATATAGATTGACTAATTGTTTTCAAATAAAAAACAAAATGAAAAAAAACACAATTAAGTCAGGTAAAATTAACGTTCAAACGGAAAATATTTTTCCCATAATTAAGAAATTTTTATACTCAGATCACGAAATATTTTTACGTGAATTAGTTTCCAATGCTGTCGATGCATCTCAAAAATTACGTGTTCTTTCAGCAAATGGAGAATATAAAGGTGAACTTGGAGATTTGAAGGTAGAAGTAATATTGGATCGTGATGCAAAAACAATTACCATTCGAGATAATGGAATCGGAATGTCTGCTGAAGAAATTGATAAATATATCAATCAAATTGCATTTTCTGGGGCTGAGGAGTTTGTAGAAAAATACAAAGGAAAAGAAGGTGCTGAGCAAATTATAGGTCATTTTGGACTTGGTTTTTATTCAGGATTTATGGTGTCAGAAAAAGTGCAGATTCGCAGTAAATCTCGCCATGAGGGAGAAAAAGCAATTCAATGGGAAAGCAATGGTTCTCCGGACTATACAATTATTGAAATTGACAAAACAACACAAGGAACTGACATCGTTTTATTTATCTCTGAAGAATCAAATGAGTTTTTAGAAAAAGAACGAATTTCAGGAATCTTAACGAAATACTGTAAGTTTTTGCCAATTCCTGTGTTTTTTGGTGACAAAACAGAATACATCGACTCGCCAGAAGGGGAAAAAGATGACAAAGGAAATATAAAGCGAGTAGCTATTGAAGTTCCAAATCAAATTAATAATCCTTCGCCTGCATGGACGAAAGCACCAGTAGATTTGAAGGACGAAGATTATTCTTCATTCTACAATGAGTTGTATCCATCAACCTTTGACAAGCCACTCTTTCATATTCATTTGAATGTAGATTATCCTTTTAATTTAACGGGTATTCTCTATTTCCCAAAAATTAAGGAGAATGTTGAAGTTCAGCGAAATAAAATAAATTTATATTCCAATCAAGTCTTTATTACGGATAGTGTTGCAGAAATTGTACCTGAATTTTTAACGCTTTTACATGGAGTAATTGATTCACCAGATATTCCTTTAAATGTTTCTAGGTCGTATTTACAAAGTGATGGCAACGTCAAAAAAATAGCTTCACACATCACCAAAAAAGTGGCGGATAAATTGGCAGATATGTTCAAAAAAGACCGCAAGGATTTTGAAGATAAATGGAATGACCTACAAATATTTGTTCAATATGGAATGTTATCAGATGAAAAATTTGCTGAAAAAGCTTCAGGTTTTTCATTAATGAAAAATACAGATGGGCTTTATTTTACTCCTGAAGAATACAAAGAAAAAATTGCAGCACTTCAGGTTGATAAAGACAAAAAAACAATTTGTTTGTATACCAATAACCCGGAAGAACAATTCTCCTTTGTTAAAAAAGCAAAAGAAAGAGCTTACGATGTTCTTCATTTAGAAGGCCCTTTGGTTTCTCATTGGATTCAAAAACTCGAGCAATCAATGGAAAATACCAGTTTTGTACGAGTTGATTCTGACACTCTAGATAAACTAATTCGTAAAACAGATGAACTTCCTTCAAAAATTTCAAAAGAGGAAGAAGAAAAGTTAAAGCCTGTTTTTGAAGAATGCTTAAATAAAGAAAAATATACTGTTCAATTTGAAAGTATGAGTGAAAGTGATTCGCCAATGATTATTACGCAGCCTGAATTTATTCGACGAATGATGGAACAGCAAAAATTAGGCGGCGGTGGAATGTTCGGAGCTTTTCCTGAAATGTTTACGCTCGTTGTAAATGCAAATCATCCAAAAATTGCTCAGCTTCTAACAAAGAAAGCAAAGGATCAAAAGGCAAGCGTAAAGCAACTTACAGATCTTGCACTTTTGGCTCAAGGGATGTTAAAAGGCGAAGCATTGAATAGTTTTATCGAGCGAAACATTGAGCATATTGCTTAATTTACTAATTTTACACGGGATTTTCCCCAATAAAATTTTTTAAAACTCAGTGCGTGTATAAGTGGATTTTAGGTCTTGGATTTTATTTTACTACACGAACGTTGGGAGGAGGACTTTTTGGATTCATCATTGGCTCCTTAATTGATCGGACAACTAGTAAATCTGGTGCCTCTAATTCTTCTGGTGGACGAAAGGCTGGTTTTCAAGATGCATTTGAATATTATAGACAGCAATCTTCTCGCTACGATATTCAAACCATGCTTATGGCACTTTCTGCATCTGTAATGAAAGCTGATGGGAAAGTCTTAAAAATCGAACTTGACTTTGTGAAACGTTTTTTTGCTACTCAATTTGGCAATCGTTTTACTAGTGAACATCTTCAAATCCTTAAAAATTTCCTGGATTCCGATAAAATACCGCTTCAAGAAATTTGTGCAGATATTCGCACTAGAATGCCTTCTGAAGTTCGTGTTCAATTAATTCACTATTTGTTTAGTATTGCAAAAGCAGATGGCGATGTTGCTCCAGCGGAAATGAATATTATTCAAAAAATTGCGACAATGCTCGGTGTTTCTGCTGTAGAATTTGAAAGTGTGAAAAATATGTTCTATAGAAATGTAGATTCAGATTATAAAATTTTAGGTGTTGAGTCATCTGTAACTGATGAAGAAATTAAAAAAGCTTATCGTAAAATGGCAATTTCCTTTCACCCGGATAAAGTTGCGACAATGGGGGAAGAATACCAAAAAGGTGCAAAGGAAAAATTTCAGCAAATACAAGATGCATATGAAGCAATAAAAAAACGAAGAGGATTTAAGTAATTAATGCTTTTTCAAAATTGTTTTTATTGTTGTATCTTTAAACATAAGTTAAAGGAAATTACCTAAAATGACAGAGCAGAAATATACCGAAGCATTTGAAGAATTACAAGAAATTGTAAGTGATATGGAAGATGGAAACATCAGTGTAGATGAATTAGCGGAAAAAGTGAAACGTGCAACTGTTTTAATTCGAGTTTGTAAGGCTAAATTAAGCGCAACTGAAGGTGATGTTCAGAAAATTCTCAAAGAACTTGAGGAAGACAAGGCAGAAGAATAAGTCAAATTTCTAACTTTACCTTTTTAATACACATATGTCAGACAATCGTTATCAAGCAAGAGGAGTATCAGCAGGAAAAGAGGATGTTCATAATGCTATAAAAAATGTGGACAAAGGTTTATTTCCTCAAGCTTTTTGTAAAATAGTTCCTGATTATTTAACAGGAGATGACGATTATTGTGTTGTAATGCATGCTGATGGTGCTGGCACAAAAACTTCTTTAGCCTACATGTATTGGAAAAAAACTGGAGATATTTCAGTTTGGAAAGGAATTGCACAAGATGCATTGATAATGAATATTGATGATTTATTATGTGTAGGAGCAACTGGCCCCATTCTTTTATCTTCAACTATTGGTCGTAATAAGAACCTCATTCCTGGTAGCGTTATTTCTGAAATCATCAACGGAACAGAAGAACTCTTGAAAGATTTAAGGTCTCACGGCATTGAAATTTATTCCACTGGTGGAGAAACAGCAGATGTAGGCGATTTAGTAAGAACAATAATTGTAGATTCTACTGTAATTACAAGAATGAAACGCAGTGATGTTATTTCAAATCATAAAATTCAAGCTGGAGATTGTATTATTGGTTTAGCTTCTTACGGACAAGCTAGCTATGAAAACACCTACAACAGCGGAATGGGAAGTAATGGACTCACGAGTGCTCGACACGATGTGTTCAACTATCAATTAGCAAAAGAATTTCCCGAAAGCTTTGATCCTAATGTACCAAATGATCTTGTTTATAGCGGCGGAAAATTATTAGAAGATGAGGTTGCAAACCTTCCTTTAGATGCAGGAAAACTTGTTTTATCGCCAACACGAACTTACGCTCCAGTAATTAAAAAGATTTTAGACCAGTTTCGACCTCAAATTCATGGAATGGTTCATTGCTCTGGAGGAGCGCAAACCAAAGTCTTACATTTTGTAAATAACCTTCATATCATTAAAGATAATCTTTTTCCAATTCCACCTTTGTTTCTTATGATTCAAGAGGAATCAGGGACCTCTTGGGAGGAAATGTATAAAGTTTTTAACATGGGACACAGAATGGAAATTTATGTTCCTTTAGAAGTAGCTTCAGATCTTATTACTATTTCAGAATCATTTGGAATTGCAGCTCAGGTTATTGGCAAAGTAGATTCTTTCGACGGCAAACAAGTAAGTATTAAAAGTGAAAAGGGAGAATTCAGCTATAATTCCTAATCTTTTTCTAAAAAACTACTGATAAAAGGAATAAAATTTATATTTTTGCCCCCTGTTCATTGAATA
>JBILAB010000143.1:0-4879 GCA_044354455.1 Crocinitomicaceae bacterium
TGGCCGAAGCCAACTTATAATTTCAAAGGTAATCCACTAGACTACGAAAAATTTGAATTGGGAAGGGCCTTGTTTTATGATCCGATTCTTTCGCGTGACTCATCAATTTCTTGTGCTTCTTGTCACTTGCAATTTACTGCTTTTGCACATGTTGATCACAAAACAAGTCATGGTATTGAGGGACGCATTGGAAAAAGAAATGCTCCAGGTCTTGCTAATTTAGCGTGGAGAAAATTGTTTCATTGGGATGGTGGTGTATTGAATCTAAATGCGCAAGCGATTAATCCCATTACGCATGTTGATGAGATGGATATGGCACTTGAATCATTAATGTATCGCTTAGATCGCTCTCCGATATATTCTGCAGCTTTTAAAAGGACTTTTGGCACAACAGATATTCGACCTTTTCATTTGGTAAAAGCCCTTGCACAATTCACTGTAGCACTAATTTCGGAGAATTCAAAATACGATAAGGTACAACGCGGAGAAGATGGGTTAGGATTTACAGACCAAGAGAAAAAAGGACTTATACTCTTTAATAATTTCTGTAGTTCGTGCCATAAACCACCATTTTTTGCAAGCGATGACTATAAATCCAATGGTCTGCCGATTGACCCTGAACTACTGGATTTTGGAAGAATGACAATAACCGGCAACAAACGTGATTCATTACTTTTTATGGTGCCAACGCTTCGCAACATTGAATATAGTTTTCCATATATGCACGATGGGCGAATTTCAAAGCTTAAAGATGTGATTAAACATTACACGCTTTTAGATTATTCAAACCCATTACTAAGTAAAGAATTAAGAAAAAATCCCGTCAGACTTTCAGATAACGAACAGAAAGATTTGCTGGCATTTTTAAAAACATTAACGGATAAATCCTTTCTTTTTGATGAGCGATTTAAATATTCAACAATGAAATAAATTTGTACGCAAGTTGAATCAAAAAAGAGCGACTAATTAACAAACATAATTTTACAAATGAAAAAAATAATTCTTCCCTCGTTTCTAATACTCACCATATCACTATTTGGACAAACAAATCCTGCAATAACGAATTGGTTAATTAACACAACTGGTCTTACCGGCAGGCATTATGTAAATGGAAATCCAACGCCTATTGTTGATGCTGTTTCTGCAAATGTTCAAACGGTTCAATATTCTGCTTCTTGGGTTTATGTTTCAACAAAAGGAATTCCATCTTACATTACAGGGCCATTTTTAGATGGCAATCCCTCATTGGCTACAAGTCAAAATGCGATTTTTAAGATTTCCTTAAATCCAGTTCAAAATACAGGTAATCCTACAAATACAAATGGAGGAAATATCGGTATTTTTATTAATGGTGTTGCTTTATTTGATTATAGAGATGGTATTTCATGGAAAAATTCAACAAATGCACTTGCCGGAGGGCCGCTTGGAGGAATGGGAGACGGTGTTTGGAACAGAGATGCAATTCCAGCAGAAAAACTTGGTTTTGATTGCGCTAAAGGTCATCCTGCTATGGGAAATTACCATCACCACCAAAATCCAAGTGCTTTTAATTTAGACCTCACGGTAATTTCAACAATTTGTGATATTTATGCTGCTGATGGTTTATATGCAATTAACTCAAGTGTGCACTCTCCTCTTATTGGTTATTCGTATGATGGTTTTCCTATTTATGGTGCCTACGGATATGCAAATACAGACGGAACAGGAGGTATTACGAGAATTAAATCTAGTTATCAATTGCGAAATATTAGTATGCGAACAACTTATTCTACAGGAGCAACTGTCACAGCTGGACCTGCAGTTTCAACTACTTATCCTTTGGGATATTTTAGGGAAGATTATGAGTACATCGCTCAGGCAGGACAAGATTATTTAGATGAACACAATGGGCGTTTTTGTATTACCCCAGAATATCCAAACGGTATTTATTGCTATTTCGCAACCGTAGATGCAAATTGGAACTCTGCTTACCCTTATGTTGTTGGTCCAACTTTTTACGGAACAAAAACAGGAGCTAAAGTTACTGCAATTACAGAAACAGTTACCACTTATACTTCAACTAGCGAACTATACGAAAATTCAGCTATCGAACTTAAGGTTTTTCCGAATCCAACAAATGATGTGCTTATGGTTCAATTAAGTAACTTGATCAAAGAGAATGTTACGATTAAATTAGTTGATTTGACAGGAAAAGTGCTTGATACAAAGATCATTTATCAAGGAAGTACAATCGCTTATTTTGATGTGAGCACAGTCTATAGTGGACAGTATATTCTCCAAGTTGGTGAGGGAGAAAAAAAGAAAACAATCAATGTCAATATCGGAGAATAATTTTTTTTATTTTATTACTTTTACTTAAACTCTTTTCGATGAAAAAAATTCTATTTGTTGCTTTCACTGCTTTCAATTTTTTAGCCTATTCCCAATCTGGTGTAATTTACAATTTTGCTTTTAGAATTGATAACGAGCTTGTTACGCAAATGAAGGTCCAAAATAAAGACTACAAGATCTTGAACGTTGCTACGATGGAAGATTTACCAAAAGAATTATCGGATACCGTTGCAATAGTTAGTGAACAACTCATTGGCAACTATTTAAATGCTGAAATAACAAGTCTTATGCCGGAAGAAAAATTGATAATGGGCGTCTTGCCAGAGCATTTGATGTATTTACCCGCAAACTTTTTTAAGAAAGCCCTAAAACTAGCCCCTGACAAAAACCATTACATCGACATTAATTGTTACATTTCAGCAAATGGAGGTGAGGTAATCGTGCTTTTACCTCGTAAATATTCAAAAGTGAAACCTAAATTGACATTAAACATTAAGGTTTATGATATAGATAAAAATCTTATTGAAACAAAAGAAGCAGTTCTTAAGGATTTTGAAAATTTACGCTCTCGAACTTTTGAAGATACTTACGGCATTAAAGGGCTTAAACAAAATACAGATATTGTAACTGTTTCTGAGACAATTGATGCAAATGATGTGCTAAAAATGTATGTTCTTGGCTTAATTGAAGCATTGAAATAAGAAATCAAAAGTATCTGTAATATTTCCAATTCGCTTTGCGTACTTTTGCACTATGTTAATTGAACGACCTATATCAGATTGGATTCCAATGTCTTTAAAAGAAGCTCAAAAAAGAGCTTGGGAAGAATTTGATGTCATCCTAATTTCTGGTGATGCCTATGTTGATCACCCAGCTTTTGGAACAGCAGTAGTTAGCAGAATTATTGAAGATGAAGGTCTGCGAATTGGTATTGTTGCTCAGCCAAATTGGAAAGATGATTTAAGGGATTTTAAGAAACTTGGAAAACCAAAACTTTTCTTCGGTGTTACAGCGGGCTGCATGGATTCCATGGTCAATCACTATACCGCAAATAAACGATTGCGCTCAACAGATGCATACACACCGGGTGGCGAAGCGGGTTTTCGACCAGATTATGCTTCGATAGTTTATTCAAACATCTTAAAAGACCTTTTTCCAGATGTCCCAGTTGTTCTTGGTGGTATTGAATCGTCTTTGAGACGCGTAACGCATTATGATTACTGGAAAGATGAATTAATGCCAAGTATTTTAGTAGATTCAAAAGCTGATTTATTGGTGTATGGAATGGGCGACCAACCATTGCGGGAGTTACTGCGACTTCTAAAAAAAGGAGTTCCTTTTGATCAAGCAAAAACCTTAAAGCAAGTAGCATTCTTACAAGAAAAATCGCTTCCCTTGCCAAAAAATAAAAATTGGGAAACGGTTGAATTAGCAAGTCACGAAGTATGCCTTGAAGATAAAATTAAATATGCCGCCAATTTTAAAATTGTAGAAGTTGAATCCAATAAATGGGAAGCAAATCGGATTACTCAGGAGGTCGGGGACGAAATTTTAGTAGTTAATCCTCCCTACAAAACAATGGACGAAAATGAAATAGATCGCTCTTTTGATTTACCCTACACGCGTTTACCACATCCAAAATATAAAAAGCGTGGGCCTATTCCAGCCTATGATATGATTAAGTTTTCAATCAACATGCACAGAGGCTGTTTTGGTGGTTGCAGCTTTTGCACCATTTCTGCGCATCAAGGAAAATTTATTGCATCGAGAAGTGAAAAATCTATTTTGGCGGAAGTCGAAGAAGTGGTTGCTCACCCAGAATTTCGTGGATATATTTCTGATTTAGGTGGCCCTTCTGCAAATATGTATAAAATGAAAGGCAAAGACGAGGCAATTTGTGCCCGTTGCACTTCCCCAAGTTGTATTCATCCTGTTATTTGTAATAATTTGGATACCTCACACAAACTAATGACGGACTTGTATCGCAAAGTGGATGCACATCCAAAGGTGAAAAAGGCATTTGTCGGTTCCGGAATTCGCTACGATTTATTAGTGGATGATTTCAATAAAAACAATGAGGATGGCAATCACGATGAGTACATCGAGCAAGTAATAACAAGACATGTGAGCGGCAGGTTAAAAGTTGCGCCTGAACATACATCTGATGCTACATTGAGGGTGATGCGCAAACCTTCGTTTAAGTATTTCCATAAATTCAAGGAGAAATACGATAAGATTTCGGAAAAACACGGACTCAAACAGCAACTTATTCCTTATTTTATCTCTTCTCATCCTGGCTGCGAAGAAGAAGATATGGCAAATTTGGCCGCAGAAACTAAAGATATGGGTTTTCAATTGGAACAAGTGCAGGATTTTACGCCAACACCAATGACCGTTGCTGAAGTTATTTATTACACCGGCGTTCATCCGTATACTTTAAAACCCATAAAAACAGTTAAAACAAAAGAAGAAAAGTTAAATCAAAATCGCTTTTTCTTTTGGTACAAGCGTGAAAATAAAGATTGGATTAAACAAAGGCTTGAGAAAG
>JBILAB010000144.1:0-4812 GCA_044354455.1 Crocinitomicaceae bacterium
CAACAAATTCATTTGATGAACAGAAATAATTCTACGGGTACTGTTCTTCAATTCACTGAAGATCGAATCAGTAGTACCAATTTACGGTCCTCGTTACTGGAGTTGTTATACATCGAAAACGGAGCGAAAGTTTTTGAAAACAATCCCAGTTTATTTAATGATTTTGACTTACTCCTCAATATTTTGATTAAAAATGTCAGTAAAAAATATGGACCGCGAAATCTTGTTGTTACAAACCTATTACAAGCTTTTATCGCTTTAATTGTTGAGCAGAATAATTTAAACAATACTAAAGTAAAGAGCATCGAGAAGAAGTTGTTATTTGACTTTTATCAATTACTAGATATAAATTATCGGAATAACAGAGGGGTTCAGTTCTATGTTGATAAGCTAGTCACAACTGAAAAAAAACTTTCATCAATAATTAAAAAGCATACTGGTTTAACCCCACTTCAAGTGATCCACGATAGAATTTTACTTGAGGCTAAACGTTTACTTTTGTTTGAAGAAATAACACATAAAGAAATAAGCTATCAACTTGGGTTCGACTCACCAGCATCTTTTTCCACTTTCATCAAATCTAAAACCGGGTACAGTCCTTCAGAGTTAACCCAACATTTGGCTGAAATTCATAAGTAATTGTCTGTTTTTCATATTGCCTGATCAAATCCATGCAGCTACTTTTGTTTTAAATAAATAGAGCTATGAAAAAAATACGAAACAAAACACTATTCACAATCATTATTTTGTTTTTCACAAAACAAAGCTTTGTCTTTGCTCAATGTTGGAAAAGAGTTAGTGCCAGTTCTACGCATGCACTAGCAATTCAGAATAATGGTACCCTCTGGGGCTGGGGCACTTCCGGTGATTTGGGAATTGGAATTCCATCAACCCCCAACTATAATTCTCCAATTCAAATCGGCACAGAAAATGATTGGGCTGAGATATCCGCCGGAGCAAATTTTTCTTTCGCAATCAAAGAAGATGGAACATTGTGGGTATGGGGATCGTATCCAAATCCTGTATTAGAAGGGAATAACACTACAAATTTAACGGCCTATAATCCGGTTCAAGTTGGAAATGATTATGACTGGCTTCAAATCAGCGCCGGAGGACAACATGCAATTGCTCTAAAATCTAACAACTCCCTATGGGCATGGGGTATGAGCAATATGGGTCAAGTTGGTAACGGATTAAGTAGCTGTACATTTTGCCCTCCAATCTATCAAACTATTCCAGTGCAAATCGGAAACGATAGTGATTGGAAGCAAATTAACGCCTTTCAAGATGTTTCTGTAGCTATAAAATTGAATGGCACACTTTGGTGCTGGGGTGGCAATTGGCCACCTCTTGTAAATAATGGATTTAGTCTCAATAATATTCCTACACAAATAGGTACAGATACAACATGGAGTAAGGTGGACGGAGGTGAATATTCTCATCTAGTTGCTTTGAAAACAGATGGGACAATTTGGACATGGGGTTATGAAATTACGACAGATACTCCTTTCGTGGTTATTCCAACTCCAATTCAAATAGGAACAGATAACCATTGGATAGATATTAACGCAGGAATAAATCATGATATGGCAATTAAAAATGACAGTACAATTTGGTCCTGGGGGAGAAATTCTTTAGGGCAATTGGGAAATGGAAATGTTGCAGTTGTTCAAGCCCAACCGCAAATCATTTTACCTTCCATTAATAATAATTTTATTGATATTAGTGGAGGTAACGAATATTCAACAGGAATGAAATCGGATGGTTCGTTATGGGCATGGGGAAGTAATAATTCCGGGCAACTGGGTATTGGCAACAACCAGAACCAAGCAACACCCCAGTCAGTTAATTGCAATGCACTTAATATTACTGAACAGGATATCGAACCTTTTGTATTTCAAATTTATCCAAACCCATCCAATGGGCACCTTACTATAAAATTAATAGACAATATTTCCAATGTTAATCAATTGAGGGTATTTGATGTTTTAGGGAAGGAATATCATTTAGTTGACAAAAAAGTTGGACATTCTGAGATTTGGATTAATGTTTCAAATCTAAGTTCTGGTGTTTATCTATTAAAATTTCAAACCGATGATGGCAAATTATACCATGGAGAATTTATTAAACAATGACAAATAGCCAAGAATAGAAATAAAGCAAAGCCAGCCCTTAACAGTACCTAAAAAAAATGCGGGCAAAAGTATAAGTTTTTTTGCCTACAAGTTGTCGCTCCGCGAAAGATAATTATTTTTGCTTTGCAAAAGTCCATTAAACATTTATCTTTGCTAGTAGCGTTTCGGTAGACAATTTTTCAAATCAAACCGTTGCTTAGCGCGAAAACGTTAAGGGCAAGCTTAAAAAAGTTCAAGAAATAAAATAACAGCGAAACATAAATTTTGCAAAAGAACACATGCAAATAATCAACATGAAAATAGCCCTAATCGCTCTCTTGGCGCTAATTGCGAACCAAACATTTGGACAATTAGTAATCAATGAAGGTAGTAATAAAAACTACTCAACCATCAGTGACGAAGATGGTGATTTTGAGGATTGGATTGAGATCTACAATTCCGGCTCAACTGCAATTGACTTATTCAATTATAGTTTGAGCGATAATTCAAATCCTGGTGAATGGGCATTTCCGCATCAGATTATTCAGCCAAATCAATTCATTATAGTTTTTTGTAGCGAGAAGGACAGATTTTCATCATCTCCATTTACAAATGTTTTAACAGATAGCACATTTACACCACAGGCAGGTTGGAACACCCATCATTTTTCAACACCCTTCTATTGGGATGGCGTATCAAATATTGTTTTGAATCTTTGCACCTACAACCCGTTTTACCAATGCAATTCCATTCATTCCCAAAGTGCCACAACCTATAATTCGGCTACCATTGCCTTGAATTATCCAGGATCCGCATGTGGATTCAACGGTGGAAGTAACGCCCAGCAGCGCCCAAATATTCGCTTTAACTCGACCACTGTAGGCACGGGAACCGTACAAAACGGATACTATGACTATCCCTCTGCATACAGCAACTGGTACGAAGGTGCTCGGCAGCAATACCTGTTCACGGCTACTGAATTGCTCGCTGCTGGCCTTTCAGCTGGAAACATTGATTCGCTTGCGTTTGATGTAATCGCAACATGTCCAACAAATTTCCAGTTGTTTGACATTAGTCTCGCAAATACCGGAATTAATTCATTACCATCGAACTTTATTACTGCCAATGGGAATTTCAATCATACCAATTTTAAAATCAGCTCCAATGGCGAAACCATCAAACTATACAACCCTTCGAACATACAGATAAGTTCACTTAATGTAAATTGCGGGCCCGGTTACGATGTCAGTGCCGGAAGCTTTCCTGATGCAACAGTTACAATTAAGAAATTTAGTGAGCCAACTCCCGGAGCCTCCAACAACGGATCAATACCTGCCGTCAACTATGCCATGGCACCTGTTTTATCAGTAAATAGTGGGATTTATACAAGTGCTTTTTCAGTAAACATTTCAGACCCTAATAATCCTGGTGCTAATATTTATTACACTCTCGATGCAAGCGACCCCGACACTAACTCTATTTTATGGAACGGCATTCCAATATCAGTTTCTCAAACAACTATAGTTAGAGCAAGATCTTTTCTCAATGGATATATACCAAGCACTATTACCTCGGCCAGTTATTTATTCAATTTAAATCATACAACGCCAATCATATCACTAATAAGCGATTCGCTAAACTTATTCGGTCCCACAGGCATGTTCGACAATCCCACCTTGGATTTGTTGAAAGCCTCTTCCATTGACTATTTTGATTCTACTGCTAATCATAACCTGCTTTTTTCACAAAGAGCCGGTATTATTATGGATGGAGGATGGGGATCAAGAGGCAATCCGCAACGACCGTTCAGAATCAAACTTGACGATGGCGTTTTAGGTCAGGGACCAGCTATAGGAACTTTTCTCTCTGACCGTCCTAATCGCAACCAATACAGTGATTTTTACCTTTTCAATGGAGGAGGAGTTTATATGGTATTACCCTTTAAAGATGCAGTGCAAGTAAAAATGATGGGCGAGGGTACAAATTCCTATTATCCTGCCAGCAGACCAGTAACCGTTTATATAAATGGAGAATATTGGGGCTTGTATGATATGAAAGAGAAATTCAATACGGAAATGTTTGAGATTTACGATGGCGCCAGCGAAAATACAATTGAGATACTGGGTTCGAGCGCGCAGTATGGTTTCCAGTTAAGAGCAATTGAAGGAGATGTTCAGAATTTTTATGATTCCTACAATTTATTCTCGCAAATAAACCCATTGGATACAAACTTTTGGACACAAGCCGACCAATATTTTGATATGATTTATTACAACGATTACATCATTGGTGAGCTTTGGATGAATAATGTGGATTGGGTGGCAGGCTACAACAACATAAAAATATATCGTTCCAACGCAACAAATTACAACTGGCGATATTGTTTGATGGATCTTGAGTATGGGCTCTTGCCCAATCATGGATGGATCAATGGTGCAAATAACTATAACTGCACTTTTGACTTACTTGGGGGGATAATCAATCATCAAACTGTAGACCCGGGAAATCCCCATTTAAATATCTTTTGGAAAGGACTTCAAAACGACCGATTCAGAAATTACTTTATCAATCGCTTTGCCGATCAAATGAATACGGTGTATATGCCTTCACGACTTTTGGCAATTGAAAATTCAATGTATAACCAGACACTACCCGAGATGCCTGCTCATTTTGCTCGTTGGGGTGATCCTAATAATGT
>JBILAB010000145.1:0-4774 GCA_044354455.1 Crocinitomicaceae bacterium
ACAGCGCAAAATTAGAAAATAATCAATGAAGTCACTTCAATACTTGAATAAATATTTTTTTAAATACAAATGGCGTTTTTTATTCGGTATTCTATTTACAATTATCAGTAATTACTTTGGAGTTCAAATGCCTTTGTACGTTAAAACTACAGTTGATGATTTAATGGGGAGCACGACTATAAGTGGTTATGAAGACGCTTTATTTTTATCTTTCAAAATTGGTGGTATTTACATCTTATTATCCATAGGAAAAGGATTTTTTTTGTTCTTAATGCGTCAAACGATCATTGTAATGTCTCGTTTTATTGAATTTGATTTAAAAAATGAGATTTATGCACATTATCAAAAATTAGATTTAGGATTTTTTAAGCGAAATTCTACGGGAGATTTAATGAACCGTATTTCTGAAGATGTGAGTCAAGTAAGAATGTATTTAGGTCCCGGAATCATGTATACCATAAATTTAGTTGTGCTTTCTTATATGATTATAGTTCAAATGGTGAAGATTAGTCCTCAACTTACTTTATTTGTGCTAATGCCACTTCCTTTAATGTCGTTCTTGATATACAGAGTTTCAAGTAAAATGAATACAATGAGCAGGAAAGTTCAAGAAGAACAATCCAATCTTTCAACGATTTCACAGGAAACATTTTCGGGAATCAGGGTAATAAAAGCATACAATCGTGAAACTGAAATGGGAAGTAAATTTGAGCATGCCGCAAACGAATACAAAAACAAAAGCATGAAATTAGTTTTAGTTAATGCTCTTTTCATGCCTACAATTATGTTTTTAATTGGTGTCAGCACATTAATTGCCATTTATATGGGTGGATTGATGACCTACGACAAACAAATTTCCTTGGGTGGAATTGTAGCATTCATTTTCTTTGTAAATAATTTAACTTGGCCTTTTGCAAGTTTAGGCTGGGTTACTTCAATTATTCAGAGAGCAGCAGCTTCGCAAAAGAGAATAAGTGAATTTTTAGAGACCAAACCTACAATTGTCAACATAAACCATTCTGATTTTGACTTTAAAGGAGGAGTTGAATTTAAAAATGTAAATTTCACTTATGACAATACTGGAATTCAAGCCCTAAAAAATCTTTCTTTCAAAATAAAACAAGGAGATACTTTAGCAATTATTGGAAAAACAGGAAGTGGAAAATCAACTATTTTAGATTTAATAGTGCGACAATTCGATGCAGCTTCAGGATCTGTTTTGATTGACAATAAATCGATTCAGAGTATCAATACGGATAAATTTCGTGAACAATGTGGTGTCGTTCCTCAAGATGTTTTTCTTTTTTCTGATACGATCGCAAACAATTTAAAATTTGGCGTTAAAGATGGTGAGGTTTCAAGTGAGGACTTGATTAAGGTTACAGAATTAACGCACGTTTACCATAATATTGATGAATTTCCAGATAAGTTTGAAACCTTATTAGGAGAGCGCGGTGTCAATCTCAGTGGTGGGCAAAAGCAGCGTATTAGTATTTCACGTGCCTTATTAAGAAATCCTAGTTTATTATTACTAGACGATTGCTTATCCGCAGTTGATACTGAAACAGAAGAAATAATTTTATCAAATTTAAGGCAATTGAAGCAAAATTTAACAACTATCATTGTTAGTCACCGAGTATCAACAATTCGAAATGCAAATTACATAATTGTTATCGATCAGGGAGAAGTTATTGAGGAAGGAACACACGAAACTCTTCTAAAGTCAAAAGGTTATTATGCGGAGCTTTATCAAAAGCAATTGACAGAAGATTAAGCTTACATTCTATTTTAATCCAAACTTTTTCTCTGCTTCAAGCGCGATATATTTTCCAATTGCTAGCGATGCAGTTGCTGCAGGTGAAGGCGCATTTAAAACATGAATTGAGTTGCCTTGGTGCTCAATTCTAAAGTCATCTCGCGTATCACCATTTTGGGAAAGTAATTGCGCCCTCACCCCTGCTCTTCCTGGTTCAATATCATCCATTGTCAAAGATGGTATCATTTGCTGTAATGATTTTAAAAACATTTTTTTTGAAAAAGCACGACGGTATTCGTTGATGCCGTAGGATATATTTCCTAAAAACAACTTCCAAGTTCCACGGTATGAAAGTGCGTCAAAACTATCTTTAAAAGAAAAATCTATTTTGTTGTAACCTTCTCTTTTAAAGGAAAATACAGCATTTGGACCACACTCCACTCCTCCCACAACCATTCTTGTAAAATGAACACCTAAAAATGGAAATGCAGGGTCTGGAACAGGGTAAATAAGATTTTTAACCTTGTGCTGTGCCTGTGCTGCTAATTCATAATAATCACCTCGAAATGGAACAATCTTCTCTTTCAAATTTAACCCATCTTTTTTAGCCATTCTATCTGCTTGAAGTCCAGAGCAAAAAACCATAAATTTTGAGGTGAATTCCCCTTTATTTGTATTTATTGTTGTCTCATCTTCATTTCTTGTAATTGAAATTACTTCATGAGCAAGAAATAAGCGGCTTTCAGCTTGAAGTGCAAGGGCTAATTCAATCATTTTTTTTGTGGCTGAAACAAAATCAATAATTCCTGTAGATGGAACCCAAAGACCAGATAGACATTCAACAAAAGGTTCAATTTCTTTCACTTGATCTGAAGAAATGCGTTCAATCCCCTCAATTTTATTTTCGATACCAGTTTGATGAATTTTTTCCAAGCGAACTATTTCTTGTTGATTCGATGCCACAACAACTTTACCGCAAATATCGTGTGCAATGCCATATTCTTTAGCGAAAGCAATCATCTCTTGTTTTCCTTCTATGCAATTTTTTGCTTTTAGGGAACCTGGTTTATAATATAAGCCAGAATGAAGCACACCAGAATTGTGACCTGTTTGGTGCTTTGCTAGGATATTTTCCTTTTCGAATAAGGCAATTTTTAAAGTTGGATTTTTCTTCTGAAGTTGATAAAATGTAGCTGCGCCAACTATTCCCCCACCAATAATCGCTATATCAAATTCCATTTTTAAATTTTAGTAAAAATAGCTTTTTTTTGAAAATTACTTTTTCTCAAAAATCGCATCATTAATTCCTTTATTTATGATGTAATTAGATAATTTAATTGTTATAATTCCTTTTTTATCAGCGGTTTTCTTTTTTGATTTATCTTTTGGCTTATCGTTATTGATATCAGCAGCTACGCTTTTTGGCATTTTAAATTTCTTAATGTCAATTTCAAAAATTAATTCACTTGGAAGTCCAAAAGCAATTTCTGAGCTATATAAGTAGTCGACATTTACAGTACCGCTAGACCGAGTAGTAATTTGAGATGAAATAATCACTGCATTTTTTGGGTCTATCCACAATTTCGCAAGAACAAATTCGCTGTTTTCACTTGTTGGAATAACAGTAATTAATGAGGTTTTCAATTCGCCGATCATTTTTGTACCGCCATCAACAGCCATATATGAATTTGTTTTGCTTAAAAAAGTATTAACATCTGTAAATCCCTGTTTTGGAAGGATTACAATTCCTTTAGAAACAATTTTAAATTTATCTTTTTGCTTGAAAAATATCTTTGCTTTAACAGGTAATATCTTGATGAATGGTATATCTGTCTTTACTGATGCGTCAACAGAATAATCTTTAACACTCGTAATTTTTTCAACTACCCTTTTTAGTAATTGGTTTGCACCTTGCGAATAGGAAGTAACTTGAATAAAAAAAAGTGAAAGAAAAAGTAGTTTTTTCATTAGGAAGTGATGTCTTTTTTATTGAATTTAATAATTGCAATGGACACAAGTAAAACATTGTGAACTACTAGTATAATAATTGAATTAAAGATTTTAGAATACGGCACAGGATCTTCAAAGAAACTTCTCCAAGATGCCATATGAGTTGTAAATAAAAAGGGCTTAATATTTTGGAAAACAGAAACTTCCATTGATCCAATTATTGTAAATAAGATAATAACAGCCATTGTTGAAACAATCGGACCTATTGAATTCTCCGCAAAAGTAGAAAAGCAAATTGAAACTGAAGAAACTGTTAAAAGCGACAAAAAGGCAACAATAAAACTTAAGCCATAACGCCAGAGAATATCTTGTTCTTTTAAAATAACTAAGCCTTCACTATTTAAAACAATTAAATCTCCAGATCCAAAGATAAACTTGGAAACAAAAAGCGATAGAAAAATAAGCCAAAGGGTAAGAATAAAAGTGTAAACCGCACCTGCTATAAACTTTGATATTACAATTTTTGTTCGAGAAATTGGTTTAGTTGCCAACATTCTTACAGTTCCCATGGCTGCTTCCCCAGAAATCAAATCCCCTGTCACTAAAGCAACTAATAATGGGATATGGACAATTAACATTTGAAGAATAATGAAAGCGATTAAATTTCCATTTAAAATAGTGCCATTAAATGAAAGCGTCTGTTCAAAAGAAGATGTTACAAAGGATATAAAAGAAGAACCATCAGCTTTCATTGCAAATAAAATAATACAAATCAACAATGTTAATGCACCAATTCCAATGTAACTTCTTGGTTTTGCAAGAATCTTAATAAATTCGTTGTGGATATTTTTAAGTAACATTTTAAGACTGAACTATTTTCATGAAAAAATCTTCTAATTTTCGTTTTGGCGCTAATGCATAAACAAGAATATTGTTATCACCTAACATTTTAATAAGGTGGGGAACTTGTTGTTTTTCTATGCTCAGTGAAATTTCAACTTCGTTTATACGAGTGATTTCTACATTTGCAAAATGCTGTTGAATTAAAGGAATTGCTTTGTTTACATC
>JBILAB010000259.1:0-4716 GCA_044354455.1 Crocinitomicaceae bacterium
GCCAAGTCTAGGTTTTGGTTTAGGCTACCAAATTGGAAAAGCAACTACAATTGGTATAGAACACAAAACCACCTTCACACAAAAAGATGCTTTTGATGGAGTAAGTAATTCAAGTCCAAGGTCTAAAAATGATCTTTACCATTATACTTCTTTCTACATTCAATTTAGAGTTAATAAAACTCCAAGGGAAAATCCCTTGCCAAATCAAACAGTTTCCTGTCCAAAACCTATTATTAAATTCAGTAATTCTTCTAGAGACAACAGTATTAGCACTTCACCACAATTTACAATTAATGCTTCAGTAACCAACGTTGCTGGGATGTCAAATATATCGCTCTTAAACTCCTCAAACATTATGGTTCCCTATAACTACGATAGCTATTCGAATCAATTAAACGCAAATGTCATACTTAATCCAGGGATAAATATATTTACACTTACTGCAACTAATGAATGCGGTACTGTGCAAAAAACAATTACCATTCAATATAAAGATTGTATAGATCCTAGTTTATCTTTTATAAATCCCGCCTCTGAAAGAACAACTGTTACTTATCCCTCTTTTACCTTTAGTGCCACTGTAAATGGATTACTAAATACTCAAGGAATATTAGTTTACCAGAATGGGGTTTTATTAAATAACATTAGTTATAATCCAACAACTCGTATTCTACAATCAAATGTAACGCTTCAGCCAGGCCTAAATACATTTACAGTTTCCTTAACCAATAATTGTGGCAGCACTTCTTCAAGTACCTCTGTAAGCTATGAGAACTGCATAAAACCTAAGATAACTTCAACAAATCCTATAACAAATTCAGTAGTTTCACTGCCCGCCTTGCGCCTAAAAGCTACAATTGATAATATCACATCCAAGGAAAATATTACAGTTACACTAAATGGAAGACAAGTTTCCACCACTACATATAATTCGACGACTAAAACTGCAGATATTAGCTTACAACTTTCTTCCGGAACGAATACGATAATTATCTCAGCTACTAATAATTGCGGATCTGATAATGAATCAATTATTATAAATCTAAATGATTGTATTGCTCCTGTAATAACAATTAATGGAAGAAATTCTACAGTTTCCGCCTCTGCCTATTCATTGTCAGCAAGTATTGTGAATATGCCTTCAAGGGAGGGAATTACTGTAACTCTAAACGGCTCTCCCCAAAGCTTCACTTTTTCTAATGGGCAATTAACAAGCAATATAAATTTGCAAGCTGGAGAAAACAAATTAATCGTAAGTGCAGTAAGAAATTGTGGTACCGACTCTAAAACAATTATTATAAATCTAGATGATTGTATTGCTCCTGTAGTAAAAATTAATGGCAGAAATTCTACAGTTTCCTCCGCTGCATATTCATTATCAGCAAATATTGTAAATATGCCTTCAAAAGCTGGAATTACTGTAACTCTAAATGGCACTCCTCAAAACTTTACTTTTTCTAATGGTCAATTAACAAGTAATATAAAATTACAAGTAGGAGAAAACAAATTAATAGTAAGCGCTATTAGAAATTGTGGCACCGACTCTAAAACAATTAGCATTATTTACACAATCCCTAAACCAATCCCTAAACCGGCAGTTGAGGAGAAAAAAGATGCTAAACCAACTACTCCAATTCCAGATAGTAAAGGAGGGGGATAAAAAGTGCTATTTTTTCTTGCTTTTACTACTTTTATTGACGTTTTTTTTCTATCTTCGCAAACTCTAAAAAAATTATATTATGGCGATTATAGGTAAAATCCGTTCAAAGTCAGGATTACTCGTTGGTATTATTGGTCTTGCATTATTATCATTTATTCTTGGTGATTATCAAAGTTTCTTTGGCTCAAGTGAGGGAGAATATGGAATTGGAACAGTTTATGGAGAAAAAATAGATCCAAATAAATACAATGAAACTAACGGAAAAGTTCAAGATCAAGATAGAGGTCAAGCTCAAAAGGAACAGAAAGAATACACTGAAGAGGATATTGAAAAATCACAAGATAAAGCTTGGAATTTTTTAGTTGATTCGACATTACTAAGAAGAGAATACGATGCTCTTGAAGTTTCAGTAAGTGACAGAGAATTTAATGCTTATTTAATGGCAACTGATGGCTTCCCTATTTTAGAAGATTTATCAGCTCAGTTTTTTACTGATTCTTTGACTGGACTTGTTTCAGAAAAATCTACTGTTGAGGGGCGACAAAAATTAAAATTAACAATAGACAAATTAAAAGCAAGTAAAGAACCTCAAGCTGTACAACAATGGAAGGGCACAAAGCAATACTACACAGATCGTCGCAAGCAAGAAAAATACCTTGCATTATTAGATCAAGGGGCCTATGTTACAAAATTGGAGGCAGAAGCAGAGTATTTAGCTCAGAAGGAAACAAAAAATATTTCATTTGTTGCTAGACGCTATGATGAAATTAAAGATATTTCTGTAAAGATTTCTGAAAGTGAATTAAAAAATTATTACGAAGAACATAAATCAGATAAAAAGTATGCAAATCGTTCATCTTCAAGAGAAGTGAAATTATTTGACGTCTCTGTTGCTCCTTCAAGAAACGATAGTTTAATGTTTAATAAAAATTTGAATACATTAAAGGCTTTGTTTTTACAATCTGCCAATGATTCTATTTTTGTCGCAAAGAATAGTGATCGTAATATTTACTTTTCAGACAAGCGTGCAACAGCAGTGCCAGAAGGAAATGAAAAAGCAAATAAATTTCAAACCTATCCATCTAGCCTAGATTCTATTTTTAAGTCTGCAAGTATTGGTCAAATTGTTGGCCCTTACACAATGCAAGAAAATGTTATCATCTCAAAAGTGCTTGGTTTTACTCCAACTCGTTTAAAGGCTCGTCACTTATTGATTGCCACTAATAGTTCAAAAGATGAAAAAGTTATAGCTGCTAAAAGAAAGACTGCAGATAGCTTGTTAAAAGTGATAAACACGAATAACTTTACTGAGTTAGTAACAAAATATACAGAAGATCCCGGATCAAAAACAACTGGTGGTCTTTATGAAAATTTTCTAGAAGCAGAAATGGTTAAGGAATTTGGTTCTTTTTGTGCAACACAAGCTATCGGTAAAATAGGAATTGTAAAAACAGATTTTGGATTTCATATTATCGAAGTCCTTGAAAGAGACGCCACTAAATTCCCACTACTTGTCTCGGTTTCAAAAATATTCAAAGCTTCAATTGAGACCATTGAAAACAAGGAAAGTGAAATCACTAATATTTTATATAAGTTAGATCGGTCTATTTCAAAAATAGAAGACCCAATTGCAAAAAGCACCCTTTTTGATACAATTGTTGCAAGGTCAAAATATTTCCCCCGCGCCATTGTTATAGAAGATAATAGTCCAAAAGTAACGGGCTTCTCTACTGCTGCAGCATCAAATAAAATTCTTGAATTAGCTTATGCAGAGGAGGCGTCAGTTGGTAATATAACATCTTATCCTATAAAAGATAAAGATAAATACGTCATTGCTATGATTTCTTCAATTAAAGAAAAAGGAGAGCCTAAATATGAGCACATAAAAGCAAAAATGAAGGAAGATCTTTTAATTGAAAAGAAATCGAAAAAATTAATAAAACAAATGCTTAAATACAAAACAATGTTAGCACTTGCAAAAGCCTCCAACACAACAATTATGAATGCTGAGATTTCATTTTCAAATCCTCAAATCACAGGAGGTGGTTATGAACCAGAAATAATTGGGGCATTATTTGCTTCTGTGATAAAAGACAAAAAAAGAACTTTGCCTTTGAAAGGAAAAACAGGGGTTTATGTTATTCAAATTGATAAGACAACGAAAGCCCCAACTGCAGCTAATTATAAAGTTGAACGAGACCAAATGTATACTGCGCTTAAAGGATCAGTTCAAGGTCAAGCTTTAGGTGCTTTAAGAAAGAAAGCAGATATTGTTGATAATCGTAAATTAAATGAATTGCGAATTCGCCTATAAATTTATTTAATAGCTAAAACATACGATAATACACCTTTAAAAATATAAGTACTATTATTTTTACTTGTAATTGATTGAATTACAATTCAAAATTAGTATCTTTTCATAAAATTTTTAAATATATTCGTTTCTTTAATAACTATTTAAATGTTTAAATGTGTTATTTATACGATTTCTATTTTGTCTTTTTTGGGCTCGACCTTTGTATTTTCCCAAGCAGATGAATGTGCCTCAGCAAGTCAATTAACAAACGTTAGTAATTTTTGCTCTGGAAATGCATTTTATACTAATGTTAACTCAACAGCTAGTGTATTTCCGCAGGCAACTTGCATTACTGGTGTTGCTTCGGAGGATGTCTGGTTTTCCTTTACTGCAATTGGAACGGATATATTAATTGCCGCTTCGGGAATTGGAGCTGGCGGCACTATGAATAGACCAAGAATAGCTATTTATTCAGGCAATTGTGCTACAACAATCAATCAACTTGGCTGTGCAAATGGAGTAGCTGGTATAGGTGTTACCCAACTTTACCAATCCGCCTTAATGCCTGGTACAGTTTATTATATTAGGATTAGTACACTCACAAACAATGAAGGAACATTTGAATTGTGTGTAAATAATTATACTCCCATATCAAATCCTGGCGCAGACTGCAATGGCGCATCTTATTTATGTAGCAATAATCCAGTTAGTGTTGGTATTTTAAGTGGTGGTGGTCTTAACACTGATGAACCTGAGGCAT
>JBILAB010000146.1:0-4687 GCA_044354455.1 Crocinitomicaceae bacterium
TAAGTTTAATGTCATAACTTCTTGGGGCAAATGATCCAATTGTTCCAGCTGCAGGAACAGCTGCAGAAGTAAATGCATTTAATGGAGAAATTAGACTCGTAAAATTCCAACCATGGTTAGGCCCAACTGTGACGGTATATTGCCCTGTTCCAGGATTACCAGCACAAAGTGAATTAATTACCGATAATTTTGCTTGAAAAGGTGCCATGATTACTTCTCGCGATCTTAAATTGCTAGTTGTTGGGCATCCTGCAGATGTATGAGTATAAAAACGGATAACCCCAGTTATGGTAGCTGTCCAGTAGACACCACTAGTTCCATTTAGACCTGAGAATATTGGAGCTCCAGTTAAATCATCTGCAATTGTTATAAAATCTGTTTGTACAGCAGAGCCTACTGATAAACTCCTAAAATTATATTGATAGCCAGCAATTACGTATACTTTTGAGTGTTGGTTTGTAGTTCCTGAAGTAGTAATAACTTTGGATTTACTACATTGAGGCATAAAAAATGTCTGAGAAGTTGTTAGTGGGGGATTTATAAAAGTTAAAGGAAAAGAAGCCCCTGTTGGACACTGCCCAAAAACTATACTATTAGCTCCGGCTAAAAACAGAATTAAAGAAATAAGCCGTAGGTAATATAGCATTGAATTAAACTCTAAAAATTTAGCATAAATTTAACGATATATTAACGAATTTGAAAAAGTTTAGTTGCTTTTCTTGCTAAGAATATCAAAAAAAATTAAAATTCAAAGGTCTCCATAAACTTAGTGGTAAAATTTCCCTTGCAGAAATCTTCGTTTTGCATCAGTTTTTGATGAAAAGGAATCGTTGTTTTTATGCCTTCAATAATGTATTCATCAAGTGCTCTTTTCATTTTTAAAATTGCTTCATCGCGGGTTTGCGCAACTACAATTAACTTAGAAATCATAGAGTCGTAATTCGAAGGTATCGTATATCCAGCATATACATGCGCATCAATACGAACTCCATGTCCGCCGGGACAATGGTATTCTGTTATTTTTCCCGGGCAAGGACGAAAATCCATAGCAGGATCTTCAGCATTTATTCTGCATTGTATTGCATGCATAAGGGGATAATAATTTTTACCAGAAATCTTTTCTCCTGCAGCAATCTTAATTTGCTCTTTTATGAGATCAAAATTAATTACCTCTTCAGTGATCGTATGTTCTACTTGAATTCGCGTATTCATTTCCATAAAATAGAAATCGCGATTTTTGTCCACAAGAAATTCTACAGTTCCAACTCCTTCATACTTTACAGCTTTTGCTGCTTTTATAGCTGCAACTCCCATTCTTTCGCGCAGTTCATCTGTCATAAAAGGAGATGGAGTTTCTTCCACCAATTTTTGATGGCGACGCTGAATCGAGCAGTCTCTTTCTGATAAATGGCAAGCATTTCCATATTGATCTCCCGCAATTTGAATTTCAATGTGTCTTGGTTCAAGAATGTATTTTTCCATGTACATTCCATCATTTCCAAAAGCTGCAGCAGATTCTTGTCTTGCGGAATCCCAAGCTGATTCTAATTCAGATTCTTCCCACACAATTCGCATGCCCTTTCCGCCACCCCCAGCAGTTGCTTTGAGAATAACAGGGTATTTGATTTCTTTTGCTATTTTTTTTGCTTCAGGAATTGAGGTCAATAAGCCCTTTGAACCAGGAATGCAAGGAACTCCGGCTTTTATCATTGTTGCTTTTGCAGATGCTTTATCGCCCATTCCTGCGATTTGCTCTGGCAAAGCGCCAATAAATTTGATGCCGTGTTCTTGACAGGCCTTTGAGAACTTTTCGTTTTCAGAAAGGAAACCATATCCTGGATGAATTGCATCTGCATTGGTAATTTCTGCCGCTGCCAAAATATTAGGAATCGACAAATACGATTTCGCACTCATTGGTGGACCAATACAAACAGCTTCGTCAGCAAAGCGAACAGGCAGACTGTCTTTATCAGCTGTAGAATAAACAGCAACCGTTTTAATTCCCATTTCTTTACACGTTCGAATAACACGTAAAGCAATTTCTCCGCGATTTGCAATTAATATTTTTTTAAACATCCCTGATTTTTTGGTTATATGCTTTTAAGATGGGTCAACCAAAAATAATGGTTGGTCATAATCTACAGGGCTTGAATTGTCAACAAGCACTTTCACGATTTTTCCAGAAATCTCAGCTTCAATTTCATTAAAAGTTTTCATGGCTTCGATGATACACAGTTTATCTCCTTTTTTAATATCTGTCCCTACTTCTACAAATGCTGGTTTATCTGGACCTGCAGTTCGGTAAAAAGTTCCAATCATTGGAGATTTTATCGTGATGTACTTCGAGTCATTCGCTTCCTCAACAGTATTTGTTGGAGCACTTGGTGCTACAGGCATCGAAACTGGCGCTGCAGCTGGAAGCATTTGTTGACTTGGCGCTGCTTGCTGCATGTAAATAGGTTGGTCACCTTGCGTGTTCACGCCCCCTTTGATAATTACTTTAAATCCTTCGCGTTCGATTTCAACTCTCCCAATACCTGTTTTAGATACAAGTTTAATTAGGTCTTTAATTTCTTCTAAATTCATTGCTATGATTTTTTACTAAGTTAAACTTTTTATGAATTGTAAGCCCATTTTAAATAAATCGAGCCCCAAGTAAATCCTCCACCAAAGGCAGAGAGTATAATGTTATCGCCTTTTTTTAACTGTTTTTCATAATCCCACAAACACAAAGGTAAAGTGCCCGCAGTTGTATTTCCATATTTTTGAATATTTATCATGACTTTATCATTTGAAACACCCATTCTATTTGCTGTTGCATCTATA
Source organism: Crocinitomicaceae bacterium (assembly GCA_044354455.1). Lineage (GTDB taxonomy): Bacteria > Bacteroidota > Bacteroidia > Flavobacteriales_D > Crocinitomicaceae > UBA952. Next base: position 2,827 of record JBILAB010000146.1, read on the forward strand.
ATTCTAAGATTTGCCTGATGAGGAACAAGCCATGCAACATCCTCACTGCTAAGATTATTTCTTTCCATAATTTCTACAGAAACATCTGCCATTTTAGTAACTGCAAATTTAAAAACTTGAAGCCCTTCTTGCTTAACGAAATGCATCTTTTTTTCAACAGTATCAATAGTTGCAGGATTTACTGATCCACCACCCTGCTGAATAAGAAATTCTCTTCCCGAGCCATCTGTTCTTAGAATATGATCTTGGATTCCAAGTCCCTCTTCGTTTGGTTCTAACAAAACTACACCTGCTCCATCCCCAAAAATAATGCAGGTTGTGCGATCGGTATAATCAACAATTGAGGACATTTTATCAACTCCAACAACAAGTACTTTTTTATACCTGCCATTTTCAATAAATTGCGAAGCTGTTGTTAGCGCAAATAAAAACCCTGAGCAAGCAGCCAAGAGATCAAAGCCCCAAGCATTTGTCATTCCAACTTTATCACATAAAATGTTTGCAGTACTTGGAAACAAATGATCTGGAGTAACACTTGCTAAAACAACTAACTCGATTTCGAGTGGATCTATATTTTTTTTCTTTAGTAAACTTTTTACAGCTTCAGCTGCCATATCAGAAGTAGCGCCATTTTTCATGATTCTTCGTTCCTTAATTCCCGTGCGTGTTGTTATCCACTCATCAGAAGTGTCAACAATTTTAGTAAGATCTTCATTGCTTAAAACATGCTCAGGAACATATCCTTGAACGCCCGTAATAGCAGCAGTTATTTTATTCATAAATTAATTAAAAGCATCATTAACTTTCATTGCTAAACCTGAGTTAGCAACTTCATAAGCATGCAAAATCATATTTTTAACAGCAATGTCATTGGAAATTCCGTGACCAATAATAACATTTCCCTTTACGCCTAAAATTGGAGTCCCACCATAATTCTCGTAATTAAAACGATCAAAATACTCATCGTTTATCCCTCGTTTTTTCATAAGAGAATAAATACCTTCGGCTTGTTTTAGAACTACATTTCCAGTAAATCCATCACAAACAATTACATCTGCTTTTCCAGAAAAAATATGTCGGCCTTCTATGTTTCCAATGAAATTAATCTCATCAGATTCGCCAAGTAATTTGTAGGTTGCGATTGTCAATAAATTACCCTTTGATTCTTCCTCTCCAATGTTTAAGAGTGCCACTCGGGGTTTTTCAACGTTATGAACATGCTGCGAATAAAGAGATCCTAAAACAGCAAATTGGTACAAGACATCGGCTTTGCAATCTGCATTTGACCCAACATCTAATAAAATAGTTTTGGAACCATCTATAGCTGGAAGTGTTGAAGTTATGCAAGGCCTAATAACTCCGGCGATTGTATTTAATTTGTACATTGAACCCACCAACATTGCTCCAGTATTACCTGTGCTAGCAAATGCATGTAATTCTCCTTTTGCAAGGCTATTAAAACCTATGGATATTGAACTATTTGGTTTTTTACTAAGTGCTCGGGTTGGATGATCGTGAAAAGTTATTACTTCTGGAGCATGAATTATTTCAAATAAACCATCAGGAATATTTCTCTCTCTTAAGCCTGAATTTATTTGTTCTTCATCTCCTATCAATACAATAATGGCATCACCCTTTAATTCTTTTTGTGCTAAAATAGCGCCATCAAGATTTGCAGAAGGAGCGAAGTCGCCACCAGAAATATCTATTCCGATTTTCATTTAAGAACTTTTTGTTGACTACTCAACAACTTCTTTTTCGGCTAAAACTTTTCCTTTGTAGTATAATTTACCTTCATGCCAATGAGCATGGTGAAATAGGTGCGGCTGTCCAGTTGTAGGACAAGTAGCAACATTGCTTG
>JBILAB010000017.1:0-17254 GCA_044354455.1 Crocinitomicaceae bacterium
TGTTTGTCCATACGAAAATGATATGGAACCAATTAATAAGGTTAGAATTGTTATTATATTTTTCATATTTCTTTAATTGTGCCTACTCTTGTCGGTTTTCGGCTTTACCCGTTGTTTGAAAACGTTGGTCTGTTTTATTGTTAAGACAAAAAAAATTTCCGTCTATTGAAAGTTGAACTGTCGTTTTTTAGGGTTGCCTATAACTTATATATAACCGCCATTTTTTGAAGCTTAGCTCGCAAATGGGTTGGCTAACTCTCATTTTATGAGGGTTATCAAATCTAATCATTATTTAATTCTCTTATTTTGCTTTCAATCATAAATTAAAATTAATTAAATAAAATAAACATAAGTAAATGAAAAAGAAAAGTGACAACGGTTCTGTCAACGGTTTTGAAAATCGAAGGTCAAACCCCCTAAAAGCAAAAACCCTAGAACATTGATACATTCTAGGGTTTTCTGAGTCTACAGCCATATAGACTTTGCTTTTAACGTAAGCGTTTTGCGGTCTGGACGGGACTCGAACATACCAAAAAAAACGATTCTTTCAATATTCATAAAATATACAATCTATTGAATATCAATTAAATAATACATTATTTATAGTTTTTTAGTTTTACAAAGATACAAAAATGTTTCCCCTTTTGTTTCCCCCAACGATAAAAATATTACTTTTGGAGAATGGATTACAAATTACATTTTCGGTTAAGAACTGACAAGATAAATAGAGATGGTGAACATCCATTATGTTTGTTTTATATACACAATAGAGAGTTGTTGAAAATCAAAACGGGTTTCTCAATAAAAAATGACGATTGGGATGGATCTTTCCCGAAATCCTATTTAAAAAATTTCAAGACAATTATTTTGTCAATGGATGAGTTGGAAAAAAATATAAAAAGATATATTGAGGATTATTTTGATAGAAATGATCGTTATCCCTACACTGATGAATTGAGAAGTATAATCGAAAGTCAAGGAGTACCTAAAGACAAATCTCCCAAAGAAGTACAAAAAGAAAATTCCATTCAAAACCTATTCAAAGAATTCATTAATCATAGTGAAATCGGATCAAAAAAGAATTCCACGATTGTTGTTTATAAATCAACACTTCTTCATTGGTTGGAATTTGAAAAAAATCAAAAACGTACATTTTCAATTACCGATGTTTCATTTGGACTTTTAGAAGATTTTGGAAACTTTTTGAAAAACTCAGGTAAAATGTATTCTACAACAGGGAAGTATTTGAAAACAATGAAGACATTTTTAAATTACTTCGTGAAAACTTATAAAAATATTCCTATTGATGGATCTTATAGAGAAGTTAAAATAGAAAGAGAGGATGAAAATAACTTTGTTGTGTTGGATGAATATGAATATGAACAATTAAGAAAATCAATTACCTATTCAGAGTACGTTATAAATAAAGAGAAGGTCGTCTTGAATGAAACAGAAAGATTAATAGGAAAAATGTTTCTCTTTATGTGTTCCACTGGTATGAGTTATTCGGATATGTTAAATCTAACTTTTTTAGATATTCATATCCACACTGAAAAATTGATTAAAAAGAAATCAGATGCTTTTGAGAATTATTTTGCGTTTATTCAATATGACAGAAAGAAAATAAACAAAAAAACTGAATGTGTTGTCCCACTTTTTCGGCATACAATTGAAATCCTCCTAAGTCAATTAGATCCTGAAAACTTTGATATTTTATTAGAACAGAATCATCAATTACCTGATCGGTACTTGAAAGGGCAACTTCAACAAAGTTTAGATCAGTATAAATTTGGTGCAATAACCACAAATCCTTCCGAATATAAGGTTTTCAAGTATATACCGTCTTCAAAATTTAATGTTGAACTTCATAAATTATGTGAGAAAATCCAATTTAATGAATCAATTAAAATTACTCCTAAAAGGAAGAATGCGGTTGTTGAAATTAAAAAAAAATACGAATTAATTTCATCTCATACAGGTAGAAGGACTTATATTACTTTTTGTTTAAAAAAAGGAGTTAGACCTGATGTTTTGATGAGAACAACAGGACATATCAAGATGGATACTATGAAAAGATATAACAAGTATACACCTCAATCAATAAATGAAGAGTTTGAAAAGAAATTGATTTTTGAAGGAACTAATCCGTAATTATCAACATCTTCATTTCTTCCTCATAAAAATCTAAAATTTCCTTTTTAGAAAGACAAGGATAAACCATCCATTTCTTAGATAGTTCAATAATATTAAAGTGTATGAAATCTTGATGCATCTCATTTAACGTTTTTCCATCTAAAAAATATTGATTTTGAAGATGAAAGTCCTTGAATGAATTAATTTCAAGTGGTAAATTAAGATAAACATACCTAATGGAGTGTTTTAACTTCATAAATCTAAAAGCTTTCAATTTCTCTTCTCTATTCATTTTCTTGACTTTTCATGTTTATAAGTGACGTGTAAACGAATGAATTATATGTCTAATACCCTGTTGTCTTTCATTGCTATACTTTTGGATAGCTTGGCAACGGGATCGAGCTGTTTTTATTACATTTTATTATTCTGAACAAGTTGAGATGGAACGATTTTAATTAACAACTATTTTTCGTTGATTTTAATGTGAGAGAAATATCTACAGGCTCATAAATTTGATAACTATCCCGAAAAAATAGTTTGACAACTCAAGTCAAAGACTTGGTTAGGTCATTCAAAAAGTCCTAATTTGTAGGTCAACGACTAAAAAATATTGATGTCAATCATTCGGATCCTGTTGAATGTTTTATCGAAAGGAAGGGATTTTAACTACTTTTGATAAATTAAGTCAATATTCAAAAATCTAATTATTAAAGTAAATGGCAATCAAAAAATCAGAATTATATAGCTCACTTTGGGCAAGTTGTGATGAATTACGTGGCGGAATGGATGCCTCTCAATACAAAGATTACGTACTTACGATGTTGTTCGTAAAATACATCTCCGATAAATATGAGGGTGACAAGTATGCCCCGCTTCTTATTCCTGAAGGGGCAAGTTTCAAAGACATGGTCGCTTTGGTAGGGAAAGAAACCATTGGTGATGACATCAATAAGAAAATCCTTAATCCATTAAAAGAAGTTAACCAACTTCAAGATTTTCCTGATTTCAATGACCCAACAAAATTAGGAAGTGGCAAGGAAATGATTGATACCTTATCCAAACTGATTCTGATTTTCAATAAACCTGAACTGGATTTTAGCAAGAACAAAGCTGAAGGCGATGATATTCTGGGTGATGCCTACGAATTCCTTATGCGTCACTTTGCTACCGAAAGCGGAAAATCGAAAGGGCAATTCTATACGCCTTCCGAAGTCAGTAAGGTTTTATCTAAGATACTTGGTATCAATAATAACAATAGCACCGCACAAACTACTGCCTATGATCCAACCTGTGGTTCGGGTTCCCTGCTTTTAAAGGTAGCTGATGAAGCCGAAAAAGAAATCTCTTTATACGGTCAGGAAAAGGAAACTGCAACGGCTGGTTTAGCTCGTATGAATATGATATTGCACAATAAACCATCTGGAACCATTTGGGCTGATAATACCTTATCCAAGCCGCATTGGGAAGAAGATGGAAAACTAAAGGCATTTGATTATTGTGTTGCCAATCCTCCATTTTCATTGAAGAACTGGGGCAATGGTGTTGATGCACAAAATGATAGTTATAATCGTTTCCAAGATTTTGGAACACCACCAGACAAGAATGGCGATTATGCCTTTTTGTTACACATAATTAAATCCTTAAAAAGCACTGGTAAAGGAGCTATTATTTTGCCTCATGGCGTTTTGTTTCGTGGTAATGCAGAAAGTGAAATCCGTAAGAATATCATCAAAAAAGGATTGATAAAAGGAATTATTGGCTTGCCTGCTAACTTGTTTTACGGAACAGGTATTCCAGCTTGTATTATCTTGATTGACAAAGAAAATGCCCATACTCGCAAAGGGATTTTTATGATTGATGCTGGTAAAGGCTATATGAAAGACGGCAACAAAAACCGCCTACGTGACCAAGATATTCATAAGATTGTAGATGTATTCAACAAACAAATTGAAGTGCCAAAATATAGCCGTATGGTGGCTATAGATGAAATTGCCGATGCTAAAAACGATTACAATTTAAATATACCAAGATACATTGATAGTCAGGAAACCGAAGACATCCAAGATATTTTGGCTCACTTAAAAGGTGGTATTCCGAATGCCGATATTGAAAACTTGAATGAATATTGGAAAGTGTATCCAAGTCTTAAAAATATTTTATTCAAGAAAATAGAAACCTCGAATTATTCACAATTAAGTTTAGCCAATTCCGAAGTTAAAAACACCATTTTTACCCATCCTGAATTTTTGGCATTTACCAATGATTTAAGTACGGTTTTCAATAAATGGAAAAACCAAACCACCGATACGCTTAAAAACTTAGATGCAGGTTGTAAACCTAAACAAGTTATTCAAAGCATTTCCGAAGCCTTGTTGCACGCTTATGACAATCGTGCCTTGATAGACCAATATGATGTGTATCAGCACCTCATGAGCTATTGGAGCGAAACTATGCAAGATGACATTTATGTGATTGCTACCGATGGTTGGAAAGCTGGAAACGAAGTAAACCGCCTTGCTAAAGAAAGCAAGAACAGCAAGAAAGAAACTGTACGAAAAGACGTTGAAGGTTTGGATGGACTGGAAGGAAGATTAATACCGCCTTCTTTATTGATTGCTCATTATTTTGCTAGCGAACAAAACACTATTGATGCCTTAAACGCCAAAAAAGAAGAAGGTCAAGCTACCAAAACTGAAATTGAAGAAGAACACGGTGCTGAAGGTGGTTTATTTGGCGATTTAGACAAAATAAATAAAGCCGAAGTAAGCAAGTTGCTTAAAGAGAAAAAGGCGGAGAAAGCACCAAAAGAAGAAATAGCCGTATGTGAAACCTATTTAAAGCTTTTGGAACAAGATACCAAGATTAATACAGACTTGAAGGTAGCTTTAAAAGCATTAGAAAATAAAGTAGTAGCCAAATACCCAACCCTAAGTGAAACCGAAATTAAAACCTTGGTGACCGACCACAAATGGATGCTCACTATTTCAACGGCAATAACTACCGAAATGGAACGAGTGAGCCAAGCCTTGACCCAACGCATCAAAGAACTAGCAGACCGTTACGACAGGCCAATGCCACAACTGAAAAACGAAGTGGAAACCCTAGAAGAAAAAGTAAATGCACATTTGACTAAAATGGGATTGGTATGGTAATCAAAGAAGGATACAAACAAACTGAAATTGGGGAGATTCCAAAGGATTGGGAAGTGAAATCGTTCAAGGAAGTTTCGTATATGAAAGGAAGAATTGGCTGGCAAGGTTTAAATCAAACCGAGTTTACTATGAATTCAAACGAGCCATTTCTTATAACAGGTATGAATTTTAAAAATGGTGCAATTAGATGGGATGAAGTTTATCATATTTCTGAAGAAAGGTATGAAATTGCAAAAGACATTCAGTTAAAAGATGATGATGTTTTAATGACTAAAGACGGTACTATTGGTAAATTACTATATGTTGAAAATATTCCTTATCCATATAAAGCATCATTAAATAGTCATCTATTAGTATTTCGCCCATTAAAAAATTCGTATAATCCAAAGTATTTATATTACAACCTTTTATCTCCATACTTTTTTAAATATATTGAATTAACTAAGTCAGGAACCACTTTTTTTGGAATATCACAAACATCTGTTGGTGAATATAAAATTATACTTCCACCATTAGCAGAACAAATCGCCATTGCCACAGCCTTATCCGATGCTGATGGATTGATAACGGGTTTAGAAAAACTCATTGCCAAAAAACGAAACATCAAGCAAGGTGCCATGCAACAACTTTTGCAACCCAAAGAAGGTTGGGAAGTGAAGAAGTTGGGGGAAGTTGCAACGATAGTAAGAGGTGCATCACCAAGGCCAATTGAAGATACAAAATGGTTTGACAATCAATCACCTATTGGTTGGGTTAGGATTTCAGATGTAACAAAATCAAAAAAGGTTTTAACTGAAACAACTCAAAAATTATCCGATTTAGGAGTGAAAAATAGTCGATTGGTTGAAAATGGAAATTTAATTATGAGTATTTGTGCTACTGTTGGAAGACCAATTTTTACAACTTTTGATGTATGTATTCATGATGGTTTTGTTGTTTTTAGAAATCCTCATATTGATAAAGAATATTTGTATTATTTTCTGACTTTTATAGAGGATAATTGGTCTAAAAGTGGGCAAACTGGTTCACAAATGAATTTGAATACAGCTTTGATTAATAAAACAGAAATTCCTTTTCCAAAATCAAATGAAGAACAAACTCGTATCGCTAATATTTTTTCAGATATGGATGCGGAACTTTCTGCCTTAGAACAAAAACTAGAAAAATACAAGAAAGTAAAGTTGGGGATGATGCAAGAATTATTAACAGGAAAAACTAGGTTAAATTAAATTAATATACAATGGAAATAAAAGCACAAGTAGAAAGTATATCAAAACTCAAAGACTATTTTTTTGTAGTTCCTGATTATCAAAGAGAATATGTTTGGAAACCAGATGATCAGGTTGAACAGTTTTTAATTGACATTGATAATGAGTATGAACCCAATGTTAGCAATCAAAAAAGTTATTTTATTGGATCGATTATTATTGTAGAAAATGAGGGTAAATTTGATGTAATTGATGGTCAACAACGCCTTACAACTATTATTCTATCTCTTTGTGCTTTTAGAGATTTATTAAAACCACTTACTTTAGATGATAAGCAAAAGAAATATTTACAAACCATTGAGGAGTTGTTATCGGACTTTGATATAAAATCCGAAGAAACAAAACTTAGGTTGGAATTACAATATGAGGAAAGTAAAGGCTATTTGAATTGTTTGATAGAAAATAAAGATTTTACTGAGATAAAAACAGCGTCTATTATTAAAATGGAGCAAGCCTATGTTAGGATAAAAGACCATCTTAATACCTATCAAAATATTGATACAAATAGTTTGGTGAGTTATGCAAGATATTTTTTGACAAAAATAGAATTGGTTGTTATCAATTCTGAAAACCTGAGTAGTGCATTAAAAATTTTTGAAACCATTAATCAAAGAGGTGCAGGTTTGAACGCAATGGATTTGGTGAAAAATTTATTATTTAGTCAATCCAATGAAGTTGACTTTCAAAAGATAAAAGAAACTTGGAAAGAAATCACTTCAAATTTACAATTGTGTAAAGAAGACAATAGCCCTCTTCGATTCCTTCGCTATTTTTTAATGGCAAGATATTATAATGGAGTGATAAAAGAGGATGATATATATAAATGGATTATTTCTGTAGAGGGAAAAGCGGCTACTAAATATGAATCTAAACCGTTTGAATTTGCTAATGAATTAAAGAAAATTTCCAAGCGTTATTCTGATTTATTAATAGCGACTGAAGCGATGAAAGATGGAGGTAACTACCCAGCTATAACGAACATAGGTTTTGTAAATAGAGTCAAATCAAGACAGCATCTTATATTATTATTGGCTCTTGATATTAATTGTACTCATGATGAAATAGAATATTTAGGAGGGAATTTAGAAAGTTTCTTTTTTTATAGTAATACCTTAGGGATTCAGGCAAAAAATAATGAACGTCTTTTAGCTCTTTGGGCTGCAAAAATTAGGGGTGTCAAAGATCTTGAAGAAATAAAAATTATTATTGAGCAAACCATGGTTGCTTATATTAAAGAAAAAGTGGGCGAATTTAAATCTACATTTTTAAATATTCGACATTCTGCATATGATCCTTTGTACAGATTACGTTATGTTTTAGGGAAAATTGAAAATACAGTTCTTACTAAATCTGGATTACCTGTAAAAGGGAAAGATTTCTTGGATAATCTTCAAATAGAGCACATTTTACCCCAAACTCCAAAAGACAATGTTCTTCCTGCAGAATTTAAAGATAAAGACGAATATTTCAATATGGTTTTTAAACTTGGAAACGTAACTTTATTAGAGAGCACCATCAACCAAGCAGTAAATAATTTTAATGACCTTAGCAATGATTGGTTTCAAAAGAAGCAAGAAGAATATATAAACTCAAATATTATTTCAACTAATTTAATAAATGATAAATTTAGTATTGGAAATAACACTGGCTTAAACAGATTTAAATCGGATTATAATTTCTCCTTTACCAAATGGACTAAAGAGGACATAGTTAAGAGACAAGAAATTTTGTTAGAATTAGCTTTTGAAACTTGGAGATTCAATGACAAACGAATTGATAAATAAATTTATCTATAATGAATAACATCGGACAAATAGAACGTCTTTCCCAAAACCGTATTGTAAAATTGTTCAGAGAGCAATTAGGTTATACTTATTATGGTTATTGGGAAGAACGAGAGAAAAATAGCAATATTGAGGAAAGTTATTTGGGTAATTACCTACTCAAACAGGGCTATTCGCTTACTGTGTTCAGCAAGGCTATATATGAACTCAAACAAGTAGCCGATAGTTTTAGCGATGACTTATATGTAAAAAATAAAAAGATTTATGCTATGCTTCGCTATGGTATTAAAATCAAAGAAGATGTGGGAACCAATCACATCACTGTTCATCTAATAGATTGGAAAAACTGGGAGAACAATGATTTTGCCATTGCCGAAGAAGTTACCATAAAAGGCAATAGAGAGAAGCGTCCTGATATTGTAATTTATGTAAATGGAATTGCCTTGGGAGTATTGGAATTGAAGCGTGGCTCAGTAGAAATTTCAGAAGGTATTCGTCAGAATATTACCAACCAACAGGATAGCTTCATCCAACCATTCTTTGCTACCGTTCAGTTTGTTATGGCTGGAAGTGATACGCAAGGTTTAAAATACGGCACTATTGGAACCAAAGAGAAATACTTCCTCAATTGGAAAGAAGACGAACTAGATAATAGTGAACTTAAAGTAGATAAGTACCTAAAAAAGATTTGCAATAAAGAGCGGTTTTTGGATATAATTTACAATTGTATTTTGTTTGATGCAGGTGTTAAAAAACTACCAAGACCCCACCAATACTTTGGATTGAAAGCATCGCAAGAACGCATCAAAAAGAAAGAAGGCGGTATTATTTGGCATACTCAAGGATCTGGAAAAAGTATCATGATGGTTATGTTGGCTAAATGGATATTAGAAAATAATGCCAATGCAAGAGTTATCATTCTAACAGATAGAACCGAACTGGACAAACAAATAGAACGGGTATTTAATGATGCTGGAGAACCTATCAAGCGAACAGGAAGCGGAAAAGAATTACTGCAACAACTTACGCAACCGTTGCCAAGGTTATTGTGTTCTTTGGTTCATAAATTTGGCAAAAAAAGTGAAGATAATTTTGAGGATTTTATCAAAGAATTGGAAGAAAATCCTGTTCAAACCATAGGGGAATTATATGTTTTTGTAGATGAATGTCACCGTACACAAAGCGGAAAGTTGCATTTGGTTATGAAAACTATGTTGCAAAATGCCATTTTTATTGGATTCACAGGAACACCATTATTAAAACAAGACAAGAAAACCACCTTAGAAGTCTTTGGTTCTTATATTCACACCTATAAATTTAATGAAGCCGTTGATGACCAAGTCGTTAAAGACTTGGTTTATGAAGGAAGAGATATTGATCAAAAATTATCATCACCTGCTAAGGTAGATGCTTGGTTTGAAGCCAAAACTAGAGGTTTAAATGATTTTCAAAAATCGGAACTCAAGAAGAAATGGGGAACCATGCAAAATGTATTGAGTTCTAAATCCAGAATGGAGAAAGTGGTAAGTGATATTCTTTTTGATTTCAGTACTAAAACTAGATTATCAAATGAAAAAGGTAATGCTTTGTTGGTTGCTTCCAGTATTTATGAAGCATGCAAGTATTTTGAACTTTTCAATAGAACCGAGTTGAAAGGGAAATGTGCCGTTATCACTTCGTACAATCCAGCTACAAGAGATATAAATACAGAAGATACAGGAGCCAATACCGAAACGGATAAAGAATATATATTTAAGATTTATTCGGATTTATTGGATAAAGTTGGAGCTAACGGAAACCAAACTAAAACGGAAACATACGAGGATAACGCTAAAACCAAATTTAGGGAAGAACCTGCCAATATGAAGTTACTGATTGTAGTTTCTAAACTATTAACTGGATTTGATGCTCCACCTTGCACCTATTTATATATTGATAAGTTCATGCAAGACCATACTTTGTTTCAAGCGATTTGCAGAGTAAATCGTCTGGATACAGATGACAAAACCTTTGGTCATATAGTGGATTATAAAAATCTATTTGATAGTGTTTCTGATGCCATAAATGTCTATACTTCAGAGTTAGACACCGATACTTTTACCAAGGAAGATTGTGAGGTTTTATTAAAAGACCGTCTGAAGATGGGAAGGGAACGACTAGACAATGCATTAGAGGAGTTAGAAATGATTTGTGAGCCAGTAGCTCCGCCAAAAGGACAATTAGAATACTTTCATTACTTCTGCGGTAATTCAGAGATAGAAACCGATTTAAAGGAGCGAGAAGCACAAAGAACCGCTTTATATAAAGCGACCGTAGCCTTGATTAGAGCTTATGCTAATATTTCTGCCGATATGGTAGAAGTTGGTTATAATGAAAAGGAAATAAACCATATCGAAAAACGATTAGATTTCTACTTGAAGCTAAGGGAAGAAATTAGAATACATAGTGGGGAAACTTTAGATTTAAAGGCGTATGAAGCCGATATGAGACATTTGATTGACAATTATATCCAAGCTGAAGAATCGGTTGTTGTATCACCATTTGGAGACATTCCATTATTGGATTTAATAGTAAATTCTGGGATTTCGGATGCGATTGGCACACTACCACAAGGAATAAAATCCAATCAACAAGCAGTAGCAGAAACGATTGAAAATAATGTCCGACAGAAAATCATCAGAGACCATTTAATTGACCCTGCCTTTTTTGAAGAAATGTCAACTTTATTAACAGCTATTATTCACGAAAGAAAGAACCAAGCATTAAGCTACAGTGACTATCTAACGAAAATTGCTGAATTGGCTAAGAAAGTGAATGAAGGTAAAAAGGATAATGTTCCAGAAATACTTACAACGCAATCTCAAAGAGCTTTGTATAATAATTTAAGCAATGATGTTAGTTTGGCAATGGCTTGTGATGAGGCAGTGCGATATAGTAAGCAAGATAATTTTAGAGGAGATTTGGTAAAGGAGCGTAACATTAAAAAAGCCCTTTACAACGTATTGAACGATGAGGTTGAAGTGGAGCGTATTTTCCAAATCATTGTTAATCAAAAGGAATATTAAATGCAAGAGATACAACTTGGTGACATTACTATTGAGGTAACTCAAAAGGATATTAAAAATGTTCATTTGAGCGTGTATCCACCTTTTGGTCAGGTTAAAATTGCTGCACCAATACGAATGAATTTGGATACTATTCGCATCTATGCCATCACAAAGCTAAGTTGGATTAGGAAACAACAAACTAAAATTAAAGCTCAAAAAAGAGAAGCACCTAGAGAATACCTAACAAAAGAAAGTCATTATTATTTAGGTAAACGATATATGCTAAAAGTGATAGAACACAACTCAGTACCTATTGTAAAACTTAAACACAATACTATAGAATTATATATCCGACCACATAGTGATACCGCAAAGAGGAAAGAGATTTTAGATGAGTGGTATAGAGCAAAACTTAAGGAAATGATTCCTGTGTTAATTGCAAAGTGGGAAAAGGTAATGGCGGTTGAAGTGAAAGAGTTTGGAATTAAAAAAATGAAAACCAAATGGGGAACTTGTAGTATTGAGGCACAAAGAATTTGGCTAAATTTAGAATTAGCCAAGAAACCAAGTAATTGTCTTGAGTATATTATAATCCACGAAATGACCCATTTATTGGAACGCAATCATAATACTCGATTTGTGGCATTAATGAATCAATTTATGCCTAATTGGAAAGAAGTAAAAGAAGAGTTGAATCGATTGCCAGTAAGTCATACGGAGTGGGGATATTAATATTCCGAAGCTCAAAGAATGTACCCAAAATACAAAAAAACGGGTCATTCACCTACAAAAGGTAAATGCAAATAAAACATTAACCTCCATTGGTCTAGTCTGATATTTTTGTTCTTATTCGCTGAGTCATAATTACTTCTTCATAGAAATGAAAAATATAAATTCAAGAAATATTTCTATTAAAGTTCACTTTTGACTTATCATCTGAATCCACCAATGTTTGAAATTCTTTTGTTTTAAATTACGGCAACTAATAATTTTAAATCAGTAATGTGTTTTAAAAATATTTGTTGGAAGACAATAATCGTATCTCTTTAATGACAGAATCGCAAAAGAATTTATTAATCTCTTTTGACTCAATTATGCAATCAGGATATAGAGTTTTATTTATATCATTAAACAATTCAGTGTAAAGCTTTAATAATTCGTCAAATTTTATTGCATATTGAAGTTCATTATGATAATTTTGATTGTCAATCTTCATGCAATCAATACATGTTTTTGTTGGATTTTTTATTGCCAAAGAACTATGATGAAATTCTTCATATTTTATGTTTCTATGGCATAATCTACATTTATATATTTTATATATATTATAATTTGAGATTAGTCGGTTTATCAAATTTTTTGGTTTATTTTTTAGAATACTAATATCAAAGTTAATTATAGAGATTATTTCAAATTCTATAAAACGCTTATAATTTTTACTTCGATTTAATATCTCCTCTAAAGCAAGTATCACAAGAAAACCTAAGCTGAATATATTAATAATCACCAAAAAAACAATACACCAAAAAATTAAATTGATTTTACTCTCAAAAGGTTTATCATGTTCTACTGAACCTGGAGGTCGCCTTGAATATGAACCTACATAACTGCCATCTGATCTTTGGTATCCATTAACATTAATAGAATATGGAGTTAATTCTTTTTCTGCTTCGGCACTTAAATCCTGCATTATTGGGATAACTATAAGGTCTAAAGGGATTAATAACCAAATGAAGGATAAAAAAAATAATCGAGATACTCGCTTAAAAATAAACTGCTTCATAACATCCAAAGTTAGTCTTATTTAGCGTGTTTATTATAATCTAAACATTAGATTTGTCTATAAATAATTCTTGGTTAAGAACTATAAAATATTTTTTGTTTTCTTTCTTGATTAGATAAAAATTTATTACGTGTTGATTGAAAATGTTCATTAATAAGAAATTATTTAGTGTTTCCATAGTTCAATAAAAGATAACCTTCATTCGTAAAACTAAAAGATTCAAAGTCTGGGGTAACTATGATGTAACAAATTGAATGATTTAAGTTAAAATACCATAAGTCATTTATGCCCCGTCCAAAGACTAGTATCATGAAAACAACATTGTTAAATGAAAAGAAACAGGTTCAACGAATCTTTTCCATTCAAAGTGGTTTGATTATATCCCTCCTTTTAATTGTATCACCACTAATTACCATTTGTTACGAAACATTTAAATTAGATTCCCATATTCTTGAACCATCAATTTCATTTTTAGTGATTATGTTGATTCTTTTCTATGTGAAGAAAGGCATGTTGATTCACAAGAATTATGGAGCGTTTATTCCTAATATTCATAAGATTCTCCATATCCTTTCCGTTGGAACAATGTTGGTATTTTGTACCATTGATCTATTTGGGAGTGGCAGAATATTAATGAGTGAAATAACGATAGTTTTTATAGTTTGTGTTCCAATTGAAATTTATATTATCGTATCAAATAGAAATAGGATAATGTCACATTTGAATCATCAGAACTATAAAAATATTAGCTTGTTTTTAGTGGCAACTATCCTCATTACTTGTATCACCACTATGGTTCTCTTATTAGGAATCGATTCTCCAACCATTTTATTAATCTCATTAACTTTTTTCTTTACCATACCAATATTCTTTACCGTACTTCTTGGCAGGGAATTATTTATTTGACTCCCATAAATCAAAAGATCTTGAAGACGAAAAAGAGAACTTAAATAAGCCGTATATAATAATTTATCAGATCTTTATCCCTCATAAAATCTGAACTTTATTCATTGGTAATTTGATTTTGTATGTTCCTTTTTCATTTGTAATCAAGTAAGGTTTTGCCAATGTTTCTCCAAGAAGACCCTTTAATTTTTTATTGATCTTACTGACTTTTTGAGTAAAAAGGGATGGGTTTAATTGATTAATCCATTCTCTAACTACATTAATTAATTCATTTTCAAATTTTGATTCTTCCTTTATTTCATCGTAATTTTTCACTAGAATATCTATATAATCAATTAGGCATTTTGTTTTCATCCCCCCTGTTTCTATAATAGTTAAATAAATGGCTGTTTGACCATCATCGAAATCAAATTTGATATTATTCATTTCCGTTAGAACAAACTTTGGACTCTTTTCTCCCAAGTTAATTTTAATAGGACTTGCCATTCCTAATAACTCATTTCGTTCACGATACATCAATCCCTTTCTAATATTCTCCATCGTATTAAAGACGTTCCCAAGAAAACTTGGATTCACTCCACGATCCTTGATACGATTCAAGCAAAATTGACATACATCACCAGTTCTCATCTTAAGAATGATGTCTTCTTTCTCATCACAGAAGTCCATTACACATCCTCTTGCTCGTTCGTGTGCGTTCTTTATTATTTCTTCCTGTGTGTCGTACATAAGAGATCTAAGAATCCATGCCACAACTTCATAAGAAATCGGAAAATGTTTATTGACCTCACTATCAAAATACCGATTCCAATCTGAGGTTTGGATAAAGTAGTTTCCAAGTGTTTCATCTGTCCAACCAAAATAATCTTCTTGATTTTGATACTCGGTCAAAAGAAAAACATAATCATTTTCGTTTACCTTCTTTGCTGATCTAAAATGATTGCAAATCTTGAAAAACTCATCCCAATGTTTAATGTCTGAATCATTATCATAATTAATCTTGACATTAGAATGACCTTTTATCTTGATTGAATTGGTATGCGTTTTCAATAGGTTTACGACCTGATTGAAATCCTCAATTGGATATTCTGTTGATCTTAAGATGTGAACGTTCATGTATTTGTTTTTGATAAAAATAGCAAACTTCAAAAACATCGACAAGGTTGTCAATCAGAAATATGTATAAAAAGAGTATCTATCTTTGTTGGGTAGTTCAACGGAACAATCAGAAAATTGAAATTAAAGAATGACAAGAAAACCGACAAGGTTGCCGAATCATCTAACATCGAAATAACTGATTTATCTTTGTAAAGTGAATCATCAGTATTCACATCTACATCTAAAAATGGAGAATTTATCTCCCGGTGAGGACAACACCAAAATCCACCCAAGTGAAGTATCCACTTCAATAAAAACATACGAGGAAACCGTTTCAACCCGTGCGATAACCACGAGACTTTATCAGATATCTGCAAAGTCTAAACTCGTCCTCCCAGTCGTGAAAAGGGGTTTTTAAATAATAATTTTTAAACCTTTTAAAGATGTCAAATCTTAATAACAAAAAAGTAATATTGGTCAATACAAATGACCTTGTATTAAATCAAACTATCGTTGATCTTTATTCAACACCTGAGAAC
Organism: Crocinitomicaceae bacterium; assembly: GCA_044354455.1. Taxonomy (GTDB): domain Bacteria; phylum Bacteroidota; class Bacteroidia; order Flavobacteriales_D; family Crocinitomicaceae; genus UBA952. The sequence goes on from JBILAB010000017.1 coordinate 15,711, forward strand.
TTCGAGGATATGAAAGCGAACATCAAAGAGTTTGGCGTTATCCAACCTATCTTGGTAAATCGTTCAAATATGGTCGTGATTTCAGGGAATCTTCGACTTCAAATTGTCCGAGAATTAGGCTATGAGGTAGTTCCTGTAATCTTCTGTGAATTAACTGTAGATGAATTGAACATCATTGCCTTGTCAACCAACAAACAACGCAAGAAGTCTAAATTGGACATCTTTAATGAGATGGAGTTTATTAAAAAATACTTCAATATAGGACAAGGTTCAAGAACAGACTTGAATCCACAACTCAAAGAAGAGGCTGATCGTAAGAAAAGCGCCATGTCTGGAATCACTAAGTATGAGCAAGACCAGATGAAAAAAGCCGAAAAACTCTCAACTGAACTTTTTGGTGACCTTGCAATCGATGTTCTTAAGTCTGAAATCTCAAATTTAGATTCTGGTAAAGGTTCAATTAACTCACTTGTCAAAAGACTTGAAAAACAAGCAGATGATCAAGTCAATAGACAAGCAGTTCCAGATTCATACGAACTCAACTTGGGTGATGTAAAAGTCTTCAACCACACTTGTGAGGACATGTTTGAACTAGCGGATAAAACAGTTACTTCAATCGTAACATCACCTCCGTACTTCGCCATGAGAGATTATGGAAATGGTGAGTCAGAGTTGGGTCTTGAGTCAGACCGAAATAAGTACCTCAACAACCTCATCAACATCTTTAATGAGTGTAAACGAGTACTCAAAGATGACGGATCTTTGATGGTTAACATCAACGAAAAAGTTGAAAATGGCTCATACAGAGGGGTTGTTCACCAATTTGTTGGAGAGATGCTCAACAATGGATGGGATCTAAATGATGAAATCATCTGGTTGAAGAACAACCCTGTTTACACCGTTGGTAACCGAACTGTCCGTTCTCACGAGTACATTTTCCACTTCGTAAAGAAAGGATGTAAAAGCTTCTATTACGACACTGAATTGGCTAAAAAAGTGTCTGATCCAAACGGATTCTGTGTATATGGAACTGACAACAAGCCTAAGTTCTTCTCTGGAATGGACTTCCGTGGAAATGTGCTCCGTACCAATGTAGCAAATACAGGTGAGTTGAGAAAACAATGCAAAGATGCTGGATTCATCCTTACTCACTCTGCGACATTCCCTCTTTCCGTTCCCACATTGTTGGTTCTACTCACTTCTAAACCTGGAGACCTTGTTGTGGATCCATTTAATGGTACCGGGAGTGTAGGCGAAGTGTGCCGATACTCTGGACGTAACTACGTCGGGTATGAACTTAACCCTCAGTTTATAATGGCGACTGAGGTTAGAATGAAGAACATGAAATTGTTTGATTTTCCTCAATCAGATTCTGAAATTAGGTTGGCATCCTAATCATTGACAAGGTTGCCAAACTAATTAAATACAAGGGTTTTACCGTAATTTTAAAATAAGAAAAAACAAATATTAATCTATAAATAACAGAACTATGAACTACACATTAAATGGAGAAATTGACCAAGTTTTGAGCCAATTCTCTCAAG
>JBILAB010000148.1:0-4609 GCA_044354455.1 Crocinitomicaceae bacterium
AGAGTGGAAAAGAAGCCCATTTATTGCTTGATGAAAGCCAATTAGATGCCAAGGAAGCAAAATTTTATAAAATCAATCGTGGTGGAGATATTACTTATCATGGCCCTGGACAATTAGTGGTATATCCGATTTTTGACTTAGAACAATTCTTCACAGACATTCATAAGTATCTGCGATTTTTGGAAGAAGCCGTTATTCTTACATTAGCTGAGTATGGAATTTCTGCTAATCGTATAGAAGGATTAACAGGCGTTTGGCTTGACGGTGAAACACCTCGTGCGCGGAAGATTTGTGCTTTTGGCGTAAAAAGCTCTCGCTGGGTTACAATGCATGGAATAGGTTTTAATGTAAATACAGATTTGAGTTTTTTCTCTAATATTATTCCTTGTGGAATTGATGACAAGGCTGTTACTTCGATGAAAAAAGAATTGGGAAGAGAATTAGATTTGGAGGAAGTGGCCGATAAATTACTCGTTCATTTAGCGGAGCTATTTGATTTTAAACCAAGCAGAATACTCAACGAATAAATCAAAATTTAAGAGTAAAATTTAGAATATTAACATCAAAAGCAATGAAAAAAGAATTGTTGGTCCCTAAAGTTGAAAATGTTGCCATTGCGCTTACACAAAATACATTAGCAGACGGAGAAAAAGAATACAGTATTTATCTCCTCAATTTACGAGATGATATTATGGAAGGCATCATTATCACTTGCACAGGTTTTGGCGAGAATCCTAGTACTGGCGAGAAAATAAAAACAAGTACAATTCGACATAGCATGGAGATTTTATTGCCAAATGAAGCTGCTAAAATCGAACCTATTTTACCGGAATTATTTGCTATTTCAAATGAATATTGGGTAAGTTTTTGGGTAAATGATGTGCTGTACGATAAGCAGTTTGTATTTCCTGCGCACTCTATTAAAGAAGAAAGCATGAAAATGATTGAATTAATTGGTCTAAAAGGAATTTTAATATGATAAAAAAAACACTTTTATTTTTTGTATTCTTAATAGTAAATTTTGGGGGCTTGTACTTGGGGGCAATTTTAATGGGCTCAAGTCCTGGGTCAAATACTTGGTATAACAACCTTCAAAAAGCACCATGGACTCCTCCAGGTTATTTCTTTGGGATAGCATGGACAATTATCATGATTCTTTATTCTATTTACTGTGCGAGAGCGTTTTCATCATCCTTACCAAAGAAGACGGTTGGGCTTTTTATACTTCAATGGATTTTAAATGTAGCTTGGAATCCTGTTTTTTTTAATTTTCACGAGATTTTATTAGGGCTCCTATTGCTAATACTATTATTTATGACACTAATATTGATAAACAAACATCTAAGATTAACATTAGCTTCTCCGGCAACATTTCTTATTCTGCCTTATCTTATTTGGTTATGCATTGCAATGTCATTAAATGCATATGTTTTATAGTGAACGAATAACTTTGTTATTCACAAATTAAAGTCCCCCATTTGCTTGGAGACAAATGAAATCCTTCAGCGTAAATACTGTTCCACCTTTCCTGGCGACTTCTTTTGCCATCAGCTCCACTCAAATCAACAGCAATTTCGAAGCCATATGTAGCTTCAGGAAGTAATTTAGTTTTAAATAATTCTGTTACAGGAATTGCAAGTTCAAGAAAATAGCCTTCAGAAGTTTTTGAATAGACAAATTTTACTTTTTCCATGCGTTTATTTTCTTTCCAATCCCAGACATAGGGAGTGGCGCCACAATTAATTCCTATATGTTGATCGCTGAGCAAGAATGATTTTCTTTTTGGGTCTGCATGTGGATTGGTAGAAAAAGCAATTTCTATCGCATCTCCATTCCATAATTTTTCATCTTTTTCGCTGTTGACTTGTGGAGTAGCATCATTAACTTTTACAGCGATAAATAATGAATCTTTGGAATATAAAGTAGCAAAGGAATGCCCAGAACCAAAATTAGTAAAGGGAATACCCCAGTATTCATTCTTTCCAAGTTCCTTATCTCCATTGACTTTGAGACAAGTTACTTCAGAACGTAATTTACTAGAATTAGGAACTAGTTTTATGGAATTAATCTCTATGGATCCTTCACCAAAAACTTGAACCATTAGTTGTTTTACATTGAACAAATCAAAATTATTTTCTTCAAAGGGAAACAAGGAGAAAGGAATCCGGACTTTTGTCCAATTGGACGTAATTTCATTTGCTAGCAAAAAAGATTTATTGTAGCCTAACCAGGCTTGTGCGCCAGAATAATCTTCAAAACAGAAGGCCCAAGGGATATTTGTAAATGACTTTCCAATGGCGCGAACTTCTAATTCCATCGCAAGCGTATCTTTTACAAAATTCATGTCTTTTCCAGCCCACATATCCCAACCAAATCCCATTCCAACCCAATCGCAACCATCTTGGTCTTTGTTCCATTTTACACTTAAAAATTTATCTTTTTCATCTTCTTTTAAGTTTAATTGAATGCAAGCTGTATTTTTTGTCGACCAAACTTCATCTGAGAAATCATTGTCAAAAATAGAAAGTTGCGAAAACCCTTTAATTGAATACGAATTTGCTTCCTCTTCATCGTAAAGGCCTACTTTTTTAAAGCCGTAATTTTTCTCTAAGATTGTTACTTCCTCTAAAAGAAGTGTTTTTTGTTTCGGCAGATCTTGAGACCATCCAACTAGACTACAGAAAACAAAGAAGAAAGAAAGTTTTTTCATGCTATTTTAAGGAACCAATGGCCCATTTTCTGTAAAAATGATATAATCTAACTTGGATTTTGCAAACCCTGAATTTGGATTTGCCAAGTGAAGCATATTTATAGTTTTAATTTTGTTTGAATCGTGATTTCCGTTTCCATTTGGAGTTGCCGGCACGCCATTAACCAAGGATTCTATATCGCTATATTTGACAGAGATAAGTTTCCATCCTACCCAATCTACTTTAATTTCCTTAGCGTACATGTCTTCACTTGCAGCAGTAAATATGCCATCGCCATTTTCATCTTCTTCAAATTGAAAAAGTACAATGCTATTTGTTGTTCCAGATTCACCATAAATCATCACATTAAAATAAACACTATTTGGGTTTGCATTCAAGGGGAAAGCGGGAGCTCCTCCGTATGCAGTAGATTTAAAGTTTACAAGACCAATTAACCAATCCCAATTAACTGTTCCAGCCATATTATAGTATTTATTTCCTTGTGGGGAACTTGCATCAGAAAGCACTTGGAAATTCATGTTGGCACCAGACTGAATAAATGATGTCCATCCGCTATTGAACCCATTTTCAAAATCTGATATAAGAAAACCTGAATTTACTTTCGGTTGGATTATTTTAACATAGGTAATTAAGGTATCTGTTTCATTGGGAAATGTTAGTTCTACCTTGCAATTTTCATTTTTAAAAATTGGTAGATTGGTCGTTTCACCACTCCAAAGTGAAGAACTTGCTTTTAGTTCATTACTTGTACCTGTCATTGTTTTAACTGCTCCAGAAACTAAGCCGGTTATTTTTAAATTCCATTCAGATGTTTTTGAAAATAAGGCAGTAAAATAAACTGTTTCTCCACTTGCGAAGTCAACAGAATCTATAGATGCTGCTAGAGGACTTAGAACAGAAAACTGTCCGTTTAAATCTTCTAAAGAAGGTCCATCAATTTTGGAATCTTTCTTGTGACAAGAAAAAAGAACGAGAATCAGTGCGCTTAAGGTTATATAGTATTTCATAGCTTAAAATTTCATGATATAATAAAGAAGTATTTGATTGTATTTATATGGGTTTTCTGCAGAGAAATTATTCTTATTTGATTCGTAAACAGCTGCAACATAAACTTCTTTTGAGAAATTAAATTTTATCCCAGAAGATAAATTTATTTCCCTTCCGTCTACAAGGTATTCATTAAAATTAATAATAGTCCCTTCGGGAGTTCGAACAGGCATAGATTCATTTCCTTTACTTGAGAATAAAAAAGCCGAACCTATTAAATATAAATCTGGACAAATTTCTAATTCAAGACCAAGTGAAGCAGTTAATGATTTTAAATTAATTTGTTCAAAGGTAAATTGACTTCTACGATTAGTTTCTTGGTAAGCCAATCCAAGTTGAAATACTTGTTTTTTCTTCCAATGCATCCAATTTGATAAATTAAAAGAAACTGTTGATGTAAGGTATGAGAATGAACGCAATTGTGTGGTTCCTTGCCCACGAATTTCTCCAAGTCTATAGAAAGTGACATCTGCAGCAACGATTTTTTTAGGATCTGAATAATTAAATCCTGCATAAAACCCTTGTCTATTAAAAGTTGCAATTCCGTAAGGCAAAACATTATTTATAGAAGGATTAAAGGACATTATTTTTGTAGAAATACTACTGCTGTAAAGCGAAGGATCATTGTATAAATCATAATAAGATAAAGGCCTAAGTATTTGAGAATTTGTGTAGCGATCATAAAAAGAATTTACTTGATTGAAGTCCATTCTTTTTGATTGTGCACCAAAACTTCGGAAATCTGCTCCATTTTCCATGTACGCCATTTTTAGCTTTAAGCCACATTTTTTGAAGGAAACTTGTCCTTTTACATGGATAAAAAAGTCACTCAATCCTCCTTCAGCATTTTG
>JBILAB010000147.1:0-4609 GCA_044354455.1 Crocinitomicaceae bacterium
TCAAAAACACTAAAGAAATCTTCCTCTGAAAGTGCTTTCAAATCATCTGCAGTAGATTTTCCAAATAGGATATTACTTGCGCTAATAGCCGTTTTTAATGCTTCATTATTATGAACACGAACTGTTATATCCTCTGCTAATACTTTTTGCAATACTCTCAAATGAGGAGCTTCTGCGTGCTCTTTTTCTAATGCCTCAATTTCTTCTTTTGTTTTCAAAGTAAAAATTCGAATAAAATTTGCGGCATCATCATCAGAAGTATTCAACCAGTATTGATAGAATTGATAAGGAGATGTCTTTTTTGCGTCTAACCAAACGTTACCGCCTTCTGTTTTTCCAAATTTAGTTCCATCTGCTTTTTTTATCAGTGGAGTGGTAACTGCATACGCTTCACCTCCACCTTTTCGACGAATTAATTCTGTGCCAGTCACAATATTTCCCCATTGATCTGAACCACCTAATTGAACGATACAGTGCTTATGTTTATTTAAGTAATAGAAATCATATCCTTGAACCAATTGGTATGAAAATTCAGTGAAAGACAGCCCTGTCTCTAAACGAGATTTAACAGAATCTTTTGCCATCATATAATTCACAGAAATGTGTTTTCCAACATCTCGAATAAACTCTAAAAAGCTCAAGTTACTAAACCAATCAATGTTATTCACCATCTCAGCAGCGTTCTCGCCTTTAAAATCTAAAAACTTTTCCAATTGTAATTTAACACATTCAACATTATGTTTTAGTGTTGTTTCATCCAATAAATTTCGCTCCTGAGATTTTCCTGATGGATCTCCCACCATGCCTGTTGCTCCACCAACTAATGCGTATGGCTTATGTCCAGCTTTTTGAAAATGAACAAGTGTCATAATTTGCACCAAACTACCAATATGCAAAGAATCTGCAGTTGGATCAAAGCCAATATAACCCCCAACACTTTCCTTCAATAAAGCTTCTTCTGTGCCAGGCATAATATCGTGTATCATTCCTCTCCACTTCAATTCTTGAATAAAATTTGTTGGCATCTTATTTTGTTAAGTCTTTAAATACTTCTTCCAATGATTTCTTCTCAATTTTTAAGGTCAGAATCAACCATTTTTCTTTTTGGGCAAATTGGGATATTTCTTTACGAAGGTCAATATCTGCTGAAGTTTCAATTAGCCAAGCATTGTTTACAGCTTCAACTTTTTGAATATTTGGAATTTTTATCAATTGTGATTTCGAAACTTTTGAATCAAATTCAACATAAACAGTTTGGTGGGTCGTTTCATTTTGCAAGATAGAAGCTTTGTCATTTGCAACAATCTTTCCTTTCGAAATAATTACAATTCTATCACAAATAGCCTCAACTTCTTGCATAATATGAGTAGATAAAATAACTGTTTTTTCCTCACCAATTTTTCTTATTAGTTCTCGGATTTCAACTAATTGATTTGGGTCTAAACCACTTGTGGGTTCATCTAAAATTAATACTTTCGGGTCGTGAATTATTGCTTGAGCAAGGCCAACTCGTTGTCTATAACCTTTTGATAAAGCCCCAATTTTTTTGTTTTGTTCGAGTTCTAAACCAAGTGTTTGAATCATTTCCGAAACACGATTCTTCAGGTTTTTTATTTTATAAATACGGCCTACAAATTCTAAGTATTCTCGGACATACATTTCTGTATACAAGGGATTATTCTCTGGTAAATACCCAATTATTTGCCGTGTTTCAAGATTTTCTACATCCACTTTCATTCCACAAATGTGAATTTCTCCTGAAGAAGCAGGAATAAATCCGGTCATTATTTTCATTGTTGTAGATTTCCCTGCTCCATTAGGGCCTAAAAATCCAACAATTTCTCCTTTTTTAACCGAAAAACTAATATCACAAACAGCAGCTTGCTCGCCGTAGTATTTAAATAAATTTTTAACTTCTATTGACATCTTAGTGCGAAGTTAAGAAAAATCATGCATTCAATTCTTCAGTTTGAATTTTACGGGAAAAAAGTGCAAAAAAGAATGCGAAAAATGAAACTCCCATTTGAGTTTCAAGACTATCCTCAAAAATAAAGGTAATAATTGAAACACAAATAAATAAAAAGCCTATAAGCGACTGATTTTTCAATTGAAACCGTAAAAAATTAAATAGAATATAGCAAAAGAACACTAAGCCAAACAAGCCAAAAGTCAAACAAAGAGTAATATAAGTATTGTGTGCGCGCAATCTCCTTTCAGGAAGTAATTTCGAGTTTTTTATCTCATACATTTGCTCCATCGCATTTTTTTTATCTCCTGTCCCAACACCATAAACCCAGTTTTCTATTATTACTTGGCAACCCGTTTTCCAATACTCTATCCTTTCTAAAATTGAATGGCCGTTTGGATTACTAGTATTATGAATTTGAAAACGAACACCATAAAGTCTTGCAATCAATCCTGATTTTGTTTCATTAATATCTGCATAACCTAATTCAATATTATCTATGTCTTTTGAAGTTAATTTTAAAACACCATCGCCTCTAACAGGTAATTTTTTTGAATGCAGATACCTTTCTAAAGTACTTGAAAGTTTTTGCTTGCGTAAATCCAAGCTATCATATTGAATAAGTGAGCGTTTATTCCATTCTTCTTTTAGGGAAATATAATTTGCTGGGGAGGTTTCTTTATTCTCAATAGGAATCATTAAATAAAGAATTGTAGAAGAAGTCAAAATAAGAAAAACGGAGATAATTCCGAGTGCCCAAAAATATTTTTTAGCATTAAAGATATTCCAAAGCAGTGTTCCAAAGACAACAATTAATACAGCTATTATTCCTGATAAAACTTGACTGTAATAAGAATAAAACAAAAACCAAAGTCCAACTAGTAAAAAAAGATATTTCCATTTTGGATAATAAGATTTCAGTTCAATAAGCACTGGGATTCCGATGGCAATTAATATTCCATAACGAATATGAGATCCAAAACGCGATAAATCTCTAATATCATTTAGTTCAAAGATTTCTTTAAATAACGTGTAAATAGTAAAATTATAAATAGAAGTTACAAGAAGGGTTAATACAAAAAGTAGAAATAGTTTTCGAATTATTGAAGTAGTTGGAATGGGATTAGAGCAAATAATCAATGGAATAGCAATAAGAGAAGCCTTAACTCTTAAATCATCAAAACCATGTGTACTATCTTCTGTCCACAACAGACCTAGAAGATGCATCAGATAAAAAAGTAAAATAAAAATAAAGAACTGGTTTTTTTTGAGATTAGCGAAATTCCCCTTAAAATCTGAAACAAGGAATAAATTTAAGCCGCCAAGCATCATTCCTAACGACAAGAAAAATTTACTTGAAACAATGCCAACAAGAAGAAGTGAAAGTATAAAAAAGTGAATTTTATCTTGAATTAAAGCTTGTCGAAGTTTTAAAAACATAAACGTTAAACGTTTATTTTTTCAAGATAGTATTGTAATTCGAAGAATTTTCAAATAAAGAAAGTGCCTTTTTAATTGCTTCATCATTTCGGAAAGAATCTATTGTCCTTCCTTTTTGAAAATAATAGCGAGATACAATTTCATTCTCTAACATTTGACAAATTTCCTCCTTATATTTTTCTAAATCTCTTTCTTTAGATGGGATAACTTTTGACATCATTTTGTTATATTCGATTTCTATATCTTTTGAAAAACCTTCTTTTTCAGCGATTTCCTTCATTTTACTTAATAATTCTTCTGAAGCTGTGGTATATTTCAACTCTTGTTTAATTATATATGCTTTAAATTCTAGAAAATCAGCTTCAGATAATTTAAATTCCCCAGGAAGCGAAATTTTCGGATTTTTAAAGGCATAATCTGTAGCATAACTAAAAATATGGTTCTCAGAAAGTAGAAGTGCAGAAAGCCTACTCAAGTCAAGCAATTCGATTTTAATATCTGGCTCAATTCCTCTTCCATCGATGACATCCCTTCCATTTTTAGTCTTAAATGTTTTAAGTAACGAATCAGCAACGTCTTTTGCCTTATCTCCATTTTCTTTATCGTAGTATTCTAAACGTTGCACACAGCGCCCAGAAGGAGTGTAATATTTTGCGATGGTTACTTTTATTTTTGACCCATATTTTAAATCATAGGTTCGCTGAACCAATCCTTTCCCAAAACTAGTTTGCCCAATAACAACCGCGCGATCTAAATCTTGCAAACTGCCAGCAACGATTTCACTAGCTGAAGCAGATCCTCCGTCTATCAATACACAAAGTGGCAAATTAAGATCAATTGGCACATCCAATGTTTTGTAAACGCTATTTTCTTCTTTTACTCTGCCTTTTGTTGTAACAACCACTTGATTTTTTTCAATGAAAAAATTAACAATTTTGACTGCCTCAATTAATAAACCTCCACCATTTCCGCGCAAATCTAAAACCAAACTTTCCATTCCATCACCTTTTAATTTACTTAGTGCAGATTGTATATCTGAAGCAGCTGTCTGTGTAAAACTATTGAGTTTAATATAACCTGTTTTTTTGTCAATCATTCCAAAATACGGAACATCAGGAATTTTTATTTCATCTCTTGTAACCGAAATTACTTTTCTTCCTTCTATTTTTCGTTCGATTTCTATTTTAATAGTTGTTCCTTTTG
>JBILAB010000018.1:0-17079 GCA_044354455.1 Crocinitomicaceae bacterium
TTGAATCCCTCAAATGTTGTTTTTGATGCTTCTGAGAGTTCTCAAGAGGTAAGTGGCATGCTTATGACTTTTCCTCTTTTAAATAATCCGTCTTCATTGAAAATTATTTCTCCTGTAAGTCAACCTTATATTGAAATAACCTTAGAAATTATACGTGATTTTGGTATTCATCTTGAGGAAAAGGAAGGCGTTTTTTATTTTTCTAAGGGGCAACATTATACCGGCAATACATATGAAATTGAAGGTGATTGGAGTGGTGCAGCTTCTCACATTGTTGGGGCAGTAATTTCTGGAAAACTAGCTTTATCAGGATTAAATCCCACTTCTAAGCAAGCTGACAGAGCAATTTTAGAAGTTGTAAAGTCTGCTGGCTGTGATTTTCAATTTATAGATTCTATTCTTCATCTAAGTAATAATCAAAAAATAAAACCTTTTTCATTTGACATTCTAAACTGCCCAGATTTATTTCCTGTTCTTGCTATTCTAGCTTGTGCAGCAAATGGATGTTCCCAGATTTCTGGCATTCATCGATTGCTAAATAAAGAATCTAATCGTTTGACCTCAGTTCAAGAAATGCTTTTGTGCTTTTGTGTTGAAAGTAGTGTAGAAAATGACACGATTTTTATTCAAGGAACAGGAAAAGTGAAAGCTGCAGAAATAGACTCATACAATGACCATAGAATTGTTATGGCTGCTGCAATTGCAGCAACAATTTCTGATGGGCCAATCTGCATTCTAAACGCTGAAGCTATTCAGAAATCCTACCCAACATTTTTTGCTACAATTTTAGCGTGATACTTGTTTTTTGTTCAGCTCTGTATATGAAAAGAAATCTAAATCGATGTGTTTTAAACGATTAACGATGCCATCTCGCTTCTCTTTAGGCAAGTTTTTTTCTTTTAAAAGTAGCGAATAATAATAGCGAATTTTACTAGTGTCTCTGGGTTCAATAAGCACATCGTAGGTGCTCGCCATGCTCTCTAAAATAAAGTCCTTGTTTTTGTAATTAGGGAAATTAAGCAATAAAGTGTCACCATATTCAAGTGCTTTCTCTTCCGCATTCAATTCTGAAAATTTCATATGTAGTTTAAACAAACAATCTGCTGAATAGTCATCCTTTGGGAAAGCAGTGTAATATGCTGTTAAACGATTAATTAACTCAATACTTGTCAAGTTTGGAAGAGGTTGACTTGATTTTTTTTGCAGCGCTGAGATTGAATCTTCCATTTGTGTTATCTTGGTTTTTAGCGCTTCACGGCTATTCTCATCAACTTTAGGGTTGTTTCCGCAACTGTACAAAAGCAAACTAACACAACTTAATACGATTGTAATTTTTCTCATAGTAATTTTGATTTTTTAGTTTCTGGGAAACGCATTTTATAATCTATTTCAATGTTTCCACTTGTTATATTTTGTAATCTTTTTGTAAGCATTTTTCTTTTTAAAGGTGGAAGATGATCTGTAAATAAGACTCCTTCGATATGGTCGTATTCGTGTTGAATAATTCTTGCTGCATAACCATCGTAGTTTTCTTCGTGAAACTTCCAATTTTCATCGAAGTAGCTTATTAATAGCTTTTCATGCCGAATAACATTTTCCCGGATTTTAGGAATAGACAAGCAACCTTCTTGAAAAGCCCATTTTTCGCCACTTTCCTCTTCGATAATTGGATTTATAAAGACTTTCTTAAAATTTTCAATACCAATTGCTTTTGGATCAAGTTCTTCTCCTTCTTCATTTGCAAAGGGTGAACCATCAATAATAAAAAGACGGATGCTTTTTCCGATTTGTGGTGCTGCTAATCCAACTCCTTTTGCTTTATACATCGTTTCGAACATATCAGCAATTAAGGTTTTTAAATTTGGATCATTTTCTGCAAGTTCCTCCGTTTCTTTTTTTAAAATGGGATCTCCATAAGCTACAATCGGTAAAATCATCTACTATATTTTCTACAAAAATAAGAATTTGTTTTTTTTTAGCTAAGCGCAAACTTTGTTTTTATTAATTATTTATCATTCGATTTCAAATATTCCTGAAGAATTATTGCAGCACTGATTTTATCAACTAATCCTTTGTTCTTATGTTGTTTCTTTTTCCCAATTTGATGAATAGCTTCCATTGCCTGAGAAGAAGTATAACGTTCATCTTGCAGATATACTGGTATTGATGGAAATTGCTTTTCCAATGCTTCCTTCAACAATCTTACATTTTCGCTGATATGTGTATCTGTCCCATCTAAACGAAGAGGATAACCAAGAACAAGCGCTTCAATTTTTAATTTTGGTATCGCTTCTATTAAATAGCTCATAAGTTGAATCGACATAACAAAAGTATGCGGTACTGCAAGTATTCCTAAGTCATCAGTAATGGCAATACCAGTTCTTTTTAACCCAAAATCAATTCCTAACAATTTTGCCATTCTCAAAGTTAATAAGAATTTGTGTTTTAGGACTTAAACGAAAGAAATAACTATTTTAGAAACTTTTTAATATAAAATAGTTTCCATTCGAAATTTTGTACCTAAATTCGCGTCGTGATTGACAAAAAAATAGAAATTTTAACACGTGCAGCTAGTGTATTTTTGCGACTTGGACTGCGAAGTGTTACAATGGATGACATCACATCTGAATTAGGAATTTCTAAGAAAACACTTTATCAGTATTTTTCAGATAAAGATTCTTTAATTAACGCAATCATCGATTTAAAGTTGGAAAACGATAGAGCAATTTGTCTTTCTGGAATTGAAAATACAGAAAATGCCATTGCTGCTTTATTTCTTATTAGTAAGGCAGTTTGTGAAAATGTAGGTTCCGTAAATCCAACCGTATTTTATGATTTAAGAAAACATTATCCAGGTGCTTGGCAAAAAGTGTGTGACCACAAAATGACTTTCGTTTACGATATGATTTTGAAGAATATTGAAAGAGGAATTAAGGAAGGAATTTATCGTGAAAACATGAATCCAGAGGTAGTTGCAAGATTGTTTGTTGCTTATGGAGATATTATTATGTCTGGTGAGATTTTTCCATGGCCTGAATTTCACTACGACCAAGTATATTTTGAAACTACGAGCTTTCACATCTACGGAATGTCAAATAAAAAAGGAATTGAGTATTTAAATAAAAGAGAATTAAATGAATAAGTTGCTATGTTTTTTGTTGTTGATTTCATCAACAATTTTTGGTCAGAATAACATGTCCTATAGTTTATTAGAAGCCCAAGATTTTGCGTTAAAGAATCACTTAAGCATCAAGAATAGTGATTTGGCCATTCAAAAATCCCAAGAACTTAAAAAAGAATACTTGGCAATTGGTTTACCACAAGTATCAGCAAATAGCGGTTTTAATAACTTCCTTAACTTACCCGTTCAAGTAGTTTCTGCTAAGTTTTTAAATCCAAATGCTAATGAAGGTGAGGTTGTTAGTTTTAAAGGTGGAACTGATTACAGTCTTTTGGGAAATATTCAAGTAAATCAACTTTTATTTAACGGTTCCTATTTTGTTGCCTTATCTGCCTCAAGGGTGCTAATAGAAATGCAAAAGACCTTAGATCTTCAAACAAAGGAGGATGTTGTATTTAATGTTAGTCAAGCCTATCACCTTGCAGCTGTAGCAAAAGAAAATTTGATTTTTGTTGATTCAATGCTTTTATTATCTGAAAAATTACTTGAAAAACAAAAAAGTTTTTTTGAAGTAGGAGTAATTACACAAGAAGAAGTAGACCAAATGAATTACGCTGTATTATCCGCAAAAAATGCGCATGAATCATCAAAACTTCAATACAATAATGCGCTAGCAATACTTAAGTTGGCAATGTTTTTACCTTTAGACCAAGAGATTAGTTTGACGGAAACAACTTCCGATTTACTAAAAAAATCTTTGTTGACAAAAGGAGGTTTTATTACAGATAATTTCAATTTAAAGATCTTAGAAAAGCAAATTTTATTAGATAAATTAGATTTAAAGAATAAAAAAATGGCGTTTTTACCCATTCTAAGAGCTCAATTTCAGCATTCTTATGTTGCCTATCGAAATGAACTAAATTTCTTTGCAAACCAATCTTGGTATCCTCAAACATCTTGGGGGATTCAATTTAGCATTCCAATTTATTCAAGCGGATCTGGTCGTGCGATTGTTTCGCAGTCAAAAATAAAGTTAATGCAAGATCAAAATACGCTCAAAATAACAGAACAAGCTCTAAAAATGCAAGAGATTCAAGCCTCTAACAATTTCATAGGCGCAAAACAGAAGCTTGCCCTACAAAAAGAGAATATTGAACTTGCCGGAAAAATCTATTCAAATACATTGCTAAAAGAAAAAATTGGAAAGGAGAGTAGTATTGTTGTTACCCAGAAATACAACCAATTAATGATTGCCCAATCTCAATATATTGGTTCTATGGTAGAACTTTTTCAATCAAAAATAACACTAGATAAATTATACAATCAAATTTTAACAACAAAATAATACTAATCATGAAATTAATTATCAAACTGACTTACATTGTAATTTTGGCAGCATCTTTTTTGGCTTGTAGCTCAGAAGAAAAAAAGGCTGTTGCAGAAACATCATTTCTTCCACTTGTGGAAATTGAAACTGCTGATGTAAAACCTTTTAAGCATACTATAAATGCGCAAGGAAATGTAGAAACCGCGCAAGATATTTTACTAACTGCAGAGATGGGGGGATTGATTACGAAAGTGAATGTGAAATCTGGAGATCGAGTTGCAGCAGGCCAAAATCTTGTTTTATTAGATGCTGCGCTTATAAATTCAGGTGCACAAGAAATCGAAACACAACTTGAATACGCAGAATACATGTTAAAAAAACAGGAGGAATTAAAATCCAAAGGTATTGGTTCAGAATTTGATTATGAAACTGCACGAAATGCTGTAAAATCATTACGAGCTAAATTAAATTCTTTAAATACTCAGAGAGGAAAGTCAGCGATTAAAGCTCCTTTTTCTGGAATTATTGATGTTGTTTATGCGAAGCAAGGACAGATGGCTGGACCTCAATCTCCTTTATTGCGCTTAGTAAACAATTCAAATGTGGAAATAACAGCATCAATTTCTGAAAAACATCTAAATAAGATAAAAGTCGGTACACTCATAGAAGTTTCATTTCCAAATTTTAACAATACTATTCTAAATTTAAAAGTAAATACTGTTGGAAATTTTATAGAGCCAACTAATAGAACTTTTCGAATTGCTGCAAAGGTTAGTGGTAATAAAGAGTTATTGCCAAATATGTTGGCTGAGCTTAGAATAACTGATTTTACTGTTGAAAATGGCTTAGTAATTCCCGCAAAAAGCATTTTAAAATCTCAAGATAATTCCGATTATGTTTGGGTGGCTTTTCCTTCATCAAAAGGTAATTTTAAAGTACAAAAAATAGCTGTTGAGCTAATTGAAAATCAAGATGGTGAAGCACTTATAAAGGATAATGCAGCAATTAAGAAGGGAACAAAAATTATTGTTGAAGGAGCAAGAGGAATAACAGAAAAAGATCAAGTTAGAATAAAATAATGTCACTAAAAATGGAGAATAACTCAAAAAGTTTTGGACTAACAACACTATCTGTTAACAACAGAAAAACAGTATTCCTTATTTCTTTTATCATATTAATAGCTGGTTTTTTGGCATATAATTCAATGCCTAAAGAAAATTTCCCGGAATTAAAAATCCCTGAAATTTATGTTGGTATTGCCAAGCCTGGATCGTCACCAGAATTCATGGCTAAAAAAATTACGCAATCGGTAGAGAAAGAAATTGGCGGAATCAAGTTAATTGATGAAATAAATTCTAATTCTGTTCATGGTTATACGACTATCCGCATCAAATTTGATTTTAAAATGCCTGTTGATGAAGCATTGCAAAAAGTGAAAGATGCTGTAGATAAAGCAAGAACAAAATCTGATTTTCCTGCTTTACCTGTCGAACCCAATATTTTTGAGCTCGATCCATCGAAAATGCCCATTTTGAATATCAATCTTCGGGGAGAAAATACAAGTGTTTTAAAGGATGTTGCAAAGAATTTGGAAAAAACATTGGAAGATTTACCAGAAATAAGTGAGGTGGATATTCGAGGAATTCAAGAACAAGAAATGCGAATTGATGTAGATCCAATTAAAGCACAATCTGTTAATGTAACCTTAGATGATATTCAAAATGCTGTAAGTTCAGAAAATCAGACAATTTCTGGCGGGGAAGTTTTGATGAACGGCATGCGAAAAACAATTCGAATAGAAGGTGAATTTAAAGATGCTGATGAACTGCGAAAGGTTGTTGTAAAGCAAGATGAATTTTTACCTGTTTACTTGGAAGATGTTGCCTCAGTTTATTTTGGAAATTCAGATACCACATCATACGCCCGTGAATTTGGAAGCTCTGTTGTCATGTTGGACATAAAGAAACAAGCGGGGCAAAATTTATTGATTGCTTCTGATAAAATTAATGAGATAATCGCTTTGGCTCAAAAAGATGGCACAATTCCAAGAAGTGTGGATGTTTCTCTTACAAATGATCAATCTAATAATACCCGGGACATGGTTTCAAACCTTGAAAATTCCATCATTTTTGGAATTATTTTAGTCGTGGGAGTCTTGTTATTTTTCTTGGGCTTGAGAAATGCGCTTTTTGTGGGTGTAGCAATTCCTCTTTCTATGCTTATGTCGTTTATGATACTCAATGCTTTGGGTGTTACGCTAAATGTAATGGTTTTGTTTTCCCTTGTTTTGGCTCTTGGTATGTTAGTCGACAATGGAATTGTAATTGTAGAAAATATTTACCGATTTATGGATGAAGGATATACAGCAAAAGAAGCAGTAATCCAGGGAGTTGGTGAAGTTGCTTGGCCGATTATTTCTTCGACGGCTACAACTGTTGCAGCTTTTATTCCACTGGCTTTATGGCCTGGAATAATCGGTGAATTTATGAAATTTCTCCCCCTGACATTAATGGTTGTATTGACATCTTCGTTGTTTGTCGCCCTCGTAATCAATCCTGTACTTGCTGTTAGCTACATGAAAATCAAACAGGAAAAACCTGTAAAACAAATTGTTTTTAAGACCTTTCTAATTTTAAGTGTGATTGGAATTTTCTTTGTGATTTTTGGATTTCTCTCTTTTGGAAACTTGCTTATTTTCTTTGGGTTAATGAGTTTGTTAAACTATTATGTTCTTTATCCTGGAACCATGCGTTTTCAAGAAAAATTCTTGCCTCGGTTAGATCGTATTTATGGGCAATTTTTGACTTTTGTAATGACGGGAAAACGCCCCTTAAAATTTGTACTTGGTACAATTGGTTTATTATTTTTCTCAATTTTTTTAATGGTAATTTTTCCTCCTAAAGTGGAGTTCTTTCCAGAAAATGATCCAAATTATGTCAATATTTTTATTTCTCATCCAATTGGAACGGATATAAAAATAACAAATGAAACAACTATTAAGGTTGAGAAAGATATTAATAAAATTTTAGAAAAATATATTACTAAAGATACTGAAGCTGGAATCCCTAAAAATGAACAGATTATCAAATCAATAATATCTCAAGTTGGAGAAGGAACAAGTGATCCAGCACAGGGTGTAGCAATGGGGAATACGCCTAATAAAGCAAGGATAACTGTAAATTTTAACGAATTTCAGTTCCGATCTAATTATTCCACGTCTGAAATAATGAAAGAAATTCAGGATGGCTTAAAAGGAAGATACAATGCAGATGTTGAAGTCTCAGCAGCAAAGAATTCTCAAGGTCCTCCACAAGGTGCACCCATAAATATTGATGTGACCGGAAGAGGTGAGTACAGTGAATTAATTAAACAAGCTGAAAATATTAAAAATTATTTAGATCGAGAAGCAGTTCCTGGAGTAGAACAATTAAAATTGAATGTTGAATCTAATAGACCGGAAATTCCAATTCAAGTTGACAGAGATCAAATACGAAAATTGAATGCTTCTACAGCGCAAGTTGGTATGGCAATTAGAAAATCGCTCTTAGGGCAAGATATTTCAACGTATACAAAAGATGAAGAATCTTATGATATTGTTGTTCGCTTTAATCAAGAAAGTCGTGAAAATTTAGACATGCTTTTAGAGCAACGATTAATTTTTAGAAATAATAAAGGACAGTTGATGAATATTCCTATTCGTTCTGTTATAAAAGATCCAAAAGAAATATCCTCTTTTTCTGCCGTTATTCGAAAAAATCAAATTCCATTAGTATCGATTACTTCCAATTTAACCGAAGGATATAATGCGAATAATGTTGTAAAGATTCTTAAAGAAAAAATGGAAAAGTATCAGTCGGCTGGTTCTATACCTGAATTTGTTTCGTATCGTTTTTCTGGTCAACAAGATAATCAAGCGAAAGAGATGGCTTTTTTAAGTAACGCGCTTTTGGTTGCAGTTTTCTTAGTTTTATTAATAATTGTCGCTCAGTTTAATTCTTACTCTGCTCCTGGTGTGATTATGTTTTCCATCGTTTTATCATTAATTGGAGTTTTTCTGGGATTAGTTATTTCGCAGCAAAGCTTCGTAATCATTATGACTATGATTGGTATTATTTCCTTGGCGGGAGTTGTTGTGAATAATGCAATTGTATTAATTGATTATACAAACCTTTTACAAAAAAAGAGACGAGAAGAACTTGGCTTAAAAGAAGATGAGCCCCTTTCTAATGATGAGTTTATTCTTGCTACAATTCAAGCTGGAAAAACACGTCTTCGACCTGTATTACTAACGGCAATAACAACAGTATTAGGATTGGTTCCATTGGCAATAGGATTTAACATTGATTTCTTCACCTTATTTTCAAGTTATGACCCAAATATTTTTATTGGAGGGGATAACAATCTGTTCTTTGGACCTATGTCTTGGGCAATCATATATGGCTTGTCCTTTGCAACTTTTTTGACCTTGGTAATTATTCCTGCTTTATATCTTTTGCTCTTTAAATTTAAAATTTGGATTTTTGGTAAATTCAATTTGAAGGTGAAAAGTAACTTCTAGTTTTGTTTAAGAAAAATGATTATGAATCGATTTCTTTTTAGCACCTTATTACTTTATCTATTTTGTGCTTGCGATTATTCAAATAAAGAAAGCACATCGATTAAAAATCTGGACAAAACAAAGCATTCAGAGTTCAATTATCCAGAATATTTTGATGCTTTTCGAGATTCGTTAAGTAATAGAAAAGACTTAATCGAAGTTGCTAGTTTAAGTTATACAGATAACGAGGGAAATACACAACAAGTGAAGGGTTTTGTAGATAAAACATTTGCCATAGTAAAGCTAATGCATGAGCAGTCATTCATAAATGGTAAAATTGTTAAGACAAGCTTTTATTATAATGGTATAGAAAAGAATTTTTCTCAGCAAGAAATTAGTGTCTTAAAAGAAAACAAGAGTTATTTTAGTGAGAAGATTTCGTGTTATAATTCTAAAAATAAAGTAATCTACTCTGGAGCTAGATTTTCTAATGATGCAATAAAATTGTCATTTAATAAATTTAAAAAAGTAGATTTTATAATTCATGATGATATCAAAGCAAAAGAAATTATAAATCAAAAAGGTGATTTCCAAACAAATTTTCAAGGTTTCATGGAAATGCTAAATAGAGCTTACTTACTAGTTGGAACAGAAAAATATGGATCAACTTTGGCATTTCAGGAGTATAGTGGTATTCTAAAATTATTAAAAAACCGTGAAAATCAATACAAAAATAAACCCTTGAAAATAGAGTTTGAGATTTTGACAGAAGCAAATGGTTTTACCTTTCAAGCTTTAACAGGGATAGAATTAGTTAATAATAAACAATAGATTTTTGCTTAATAAGCATTTAGCGCAAGAAAGTAAGTAACTTTATACACCAATAAAAAAAATAATGTATTTTAAAAAAACAGTTTTTCTTCTCTTTTTTCTTTCTACTTCATTTTTTGGATTTTCTCAAAAGATGAGTATAAAGGGAATTGTTTTTGATTCAAGTGGAGTAAAAATGCTTAATAATGTATCGGTACTTAGTGTAAGAATTAAGGACTCTTTACTCTTAGGTGCTACTCGAACAAAATTTGATGGTGAATTTGAGTTTGAAAATTTCCCGATTGATACATTTTCTTTAATTATTGAGCATCCAGAATACGAGGCGAAGACCTATTATATTATTGGACATAAAGGAAATTTAGAAATTTTTATCCCTCGAATTCAACTCAATTCCGTCACTAAAAATTTAGCTGAAGTTGTTGTTTTTGCTAATAAGAATCCAGTTTTTTACCGTGGCGATACCTTAGTTTATGTTGCAGATTCCTTTAAAGTTGGTGAAAATGCTGTAGTAGAGGATTTACTAAAAAAACTTCCTGGAATTAAAGTGAATGAAGACGGGACTTTGACTTCACAGGGAAAAGATATTTCTCAGGTTTTAGTTGATGGAGATGAATTCTTTGGTTCTGATCCAACGATTGCCACAAGAAATCTTGGTGCAAAGAGCATTTCTTCGGTTCAGGTTTATGAAAAGAAAAATGAAAATTCAAAAGTTGGCGAAGATGAAAAAATTCAGGTCTTGGATTTAAAATTAAAGGACGGCTCGAAAAAGGGGTATTTTGGAAAAATATCCGGCGCTACAGATTTTGCATCTTTTAATAAGAATGCTTTTTATGAAAGTGAAATGCTCTTTAATAAGTTCAATAACAAACAAAAAATTTCTTTGTTTCTCTTGTCATCAAATACACCAAAATCTAATTTTGGCTTTCGTGATATGAATAAGTTTGGCTTGGAAAATGAGAGGAATGCGAGTGGAATGTCGATGTTTAATCAAGGAAATCAAGCAAATACTAGTGGTATTCCACAAACTTTAAAAGCTGGAGTTTATTTTTCTGATAAAATAGGTAAAACCGGTAAAATCGGATTTAATTATTCGTATTCAGAAAGTAACTTAAAAGCAAATTCAAGTAGCTCATCTCAATATTTTCTCGCTGACACGACCTATTTTTTAAGGGATACTATTCAAAACACTTCTCAAAATCAATCACACCGTTTTAATCTAAGCTATTCTGTAAATTTAGATTCCTTAACTTTTATTGAAGTTAAACCTAATCTAAGTGTCGATTTTGCAAATAGTGACGATAACAATACTACACGATTCTTGGGTGAGACAAATATTAAATCCTTAGAAACAATAATTAAAAATACGAATGATTCAAAAGGCATATCGAGCAATTCTCAAGCCTTGATTCGAAGAAAATTTATGAAGAAAAACCGCGAATTAGAACTAAAGTATATTTTGGGGTTTTCAGATAATGAAACCGCTGGTAATTTACTTACAACCACCGATAAAATTTTATTGAATACAAGTGATTCAATCGACCAGAAAAAAAACAATGATAATTCATCCCTAAGTAATTATGGTATTCTAAGTTATACTGAGCCGCTCTCTGACAATTGGAAATTGCAGTTTGAATACCTATATGAAAACGGTCTTAATAAACAAGATAAAAAGACTTTTAATAGGGGAGATGGTTCCTATTCTGAGCTTGAAGTTCCATTGTCAAATATCTTTGATAATTCTCGCATTCAGCACCGACTTTCTGCCATAGGTGTTTTTGAGAAAAAATCATATGTTGTAACTGGAGGTATAGGAATTCGTAACATAGCTATTGAAAATTTCAATAATATAACTTCTGCAGTTATCAATCAGAATATTAATAATTTGCTGCCTCGTTTGAGTTATCAATATAAACCAAGTATGAGTAAAAGAATGGGGATTTATTATACTACTTCCTCATCTCAGCCTTCAATTAATGATTTGCAACCGGTTGTAGATAATTCAAATCCCAATCGAACTCAAGAGGGAAATCCTGATTTGCAGCCAAATTACGTTCACAACTTAAATGGAAATTTTAATACATGGCAGGCTTTATCAGGGCGCTATATTTGGAGTGGATTCAATGCAAGTATTACGAATAATGCATTTGCAAACTCGACAACTTACGATAATTTTGGTAGAACAGTTTCCAAAACCGTTAATGTTGATGGAAACTTATTTAGCAATGTGTATTTCGGAGCAGGAATCCCTTTTTTAAGTCGTAAGTTAGAAATAGAACCAAATGCAAATGCATCCTATAATCGCTATACGAATTTTATTAATACTGAAAAAAATATCACACAAAATACAGCAATTTCAGGAGGGCTCGATTTTTCTGTAAAATTAGATTCATTGGAAATCACGATTGGAAACACCTATAGCTATACAAACCCAGTAAGTTCACTTTCTTCAGTTTCTAACATACCATATTCTAGTCAACGTTATGAATTTGACTTAGAGTGGCAATTAAAGCGCCATTTTACAATTAAAATTGATGCAAACTATTCCATAAATTCTCAAAGAGCAGATGGCTTCAATAGAAATATTTTTATTGTTAATGCTGAATTGAGTAAAGCATTTTTTAAAACTGAAAATTTAATTATTACGCTATCCGGAAATGACTTGCTAAATCAAAACTTGAATTTGTCTCGTCAAGTAAATGGAAATATCGTAACTGATAATTATACGTCCATCATCTCTCGGTATTTCCTACTGAAATTAACATATAAATTTAATAACAATAAAACCAAAGAGGATGAATTTAAAGGTTGGCATTAAGCTATTTTTTATTGGGGTATTATTGTTTTTGGCAAGCCCAATTTTTTGTCAATATGCCACAAGTGGGAAAATTATTTTTGAACGCCGTACAAACTTAGAAAAACGATTTACGGATAAGCGCATGAAGCGGATGATCAATGAAACAAATAAGATTAAGACTGATAAATTTGTACTGTTGTTTAATGATACCTGCTCAATTTTTAAACTAGTAGTAGAAAATACAGGTGCCGATGATATGGCATGGATGACAACTAAAAATACCTATTACCAACAATTGCAGAAAAAAAGTCAATTAACAATTTTAGGACTTTTTGGTCAAAGTGTTTATGTGAAAGACTCTCTGCCCAGTCGCCAATGGAAAATCACAGATAATAAGCGCGTAATAAGTGGTTATGATTGTAGAAAAGCAATTTACCAAAAAAATGATACTACTAGAATTTATGCTTGGTACACTTCAGCATTGATTCCAAGTGTTGGTCCAGAAGGATTTTGTGGTTTACCAGGAACAATTTTAGGTTTAGCAACTGAAGATGGTGGAATTATTTATTTCGCTAAAACTGTAGAACTCATTTCTCCAAAAAAAGAAGATCTTGACTTGCCAATTGGAAAAAACAAAGTATTTTCAATGCTAGAACTTCGTCTGAAAATTGAAAAGGAATACGGAAATACTCCCTGGGGAAAAGGCATGTTTGATGATTTATTTCGTTGGCTATAATTTTCTAAGCGAAATTTTTCGGGGTAATACGAGCAATTTACTTAAATTTACTCCAATTAAATAAAAACAAAAGAGTTCAACCATGTGGAAAAAAATCGCGGATTTTATTTTAAGAAATAGATTTTTTATACTAGGTCTTATTACTTTAATTACTGTTTTTTTTGCATATTATGCTATTACAGGTCTTAAGTTAGAAAATAAGTATGGGATTGTTTTACCAAAAAATTCACCTACTACTGAGAATTACAAGAAATTTAAAGCGCTTTTTGGTGAAGACGGTGGTGCGCTGATTATTGGCATCCAGACAGATTCTCTTTACACAGAAGACAATTTTTTAAAATGGAAAGAATTAGGAGATTCTATACTTCAGTTTGATGGCGTAGAATCTGTTGTCTCTGAGGCAACCTTATTTAGTATTCGAAATGATACTTCAGCAGCTAAATTTGAGATTAACCGTATATTTTCTGATATTACTTATCAAGAAAAATCAATCGACTCAATTCGCCGAGAAATAAAACAAAACCCATTGTATAAAGGGCTTCTGTACAGTGAAAAAGGAAATGTTTCCTTAATGATGGTTGTTGTTGATGAAACTTTTTTGTCTGATAAAACCAAAATGAATGTTGTTTTGGATATAGAGAAGCTTTCGCAAAAATACGAAGGGAATTTTGGGAAAATTCACTTTGCAGGTCTTCCGCATTTGCGAGTGCAAATCTCTAAAAGAATTTTAGGAGAGATGATTTTCTTTGTTGGCCTTTCATTACTTGTAACTTCTTGTTTGCTTTTTCTTTTTTTCCGATCATTTCGAGTAGTGCTAATTTGCCTTATTGTTGTCTGCATCGCTGTGATTTGGTCACTTGGCTCCGTCGCTTTTTTAGAATTTCGTTTATCTTCTTTAATGGCGCTCCTTCCAGCATTAATGATTGTTATCGGTGTGCCAAACTGTATTTTTTTAATGACCAAGTTTCATCAAGAAATGAAGGAACATGGAAATAAAGTAAAAGCCTTGTCATTGGTAATTCAGAAAATTGGAACAGCCACCTTTCTAACAAATTTTACTACTGCAATTGGATTTTTGACATTTGCTTTCACAAACTCAAATCATTTAATGCAATTTGGAATTGTAGCTAGTACCAATATTATGATGGTTTTCCTATTGTCTCTTTGTATTTTGCCTATCTTAACTTCTTTTTTTAATCCGCCAAAAGCTCGACATCTTAAACATTTAGATAGAAAATTTGCTGTTGGAATGTTAAATTTTATTGTCGAAATAGTTCAAAAAAGAAGAAAATTAATCTATTTTGTTTCATTAATTATCGTTCTTATTAGTCTTTATGGCTTAACAAAAATTAAGCTTACCGGAAATATAACTTCTGATTTACCAAAAGAGGATTCAATTTACAAGGATGTTAAATTTATGGAAAAACATTTTGGTGGTGCAATCCCTTTTGAAATGTTGATTTCCTATAAAGAATCTGGTCGACTAATGACAAAGTCAACACTTACAAAAGTCGCCGAAATCCAAGCCCTTTTGCAAAATGATTCACTTTTTTCCCGTAGTATTTCACCTGTTGATTTTGTAAAACTTATCAATATGTCTTATTACGGAAATAACCCAGATAAATATACTCTTATTGCAAATAGAGATCGTTTGCGTTTAAAAAAATATGTAGATAATTTAGCGGTTTCCAATATCAATGGTGGTGGATTTTCATTAAAAGATCTTGTTGATACAACGACTTGCACAATTAGGATTCGTTGTCAAATGAAGGACATTGGTTCTATTGAAGTGTATAATAAAGTAAATAGTTTAAAGGTTCAGGTTGATGAGATTTTAAATCCAACTAAAAAAGAGATTGAGCGCTTTTATAAAATTAGCAAAACATCTAAACAGAAAAAACGATCTAATTATATCGACTCAATTTTTGATGCTAATAGTTCAATTGCTAGTGGAGTAGGAGCTATTTATGCTCAAAAATATCCAAAGCTAGAAACGCAGTTTTCAAATAATCCAGATTTTATTCGTAGATATTATTCTGAAAAAGATTTCTTGCCTAATTTACGAAAGGCAATTAACAGAGAATATTTTGATGTTATTTATACTGGAGTATCTGTTGTAGCCTCTGACGGAACACGTTATTTAGTAAATAATCTTATTTCAAGTTTGATTTTTGCTATAATTTGTATTGGAGTACTAATGGCGCTTTTGTTTCGTTCGTGGAGAATGGTGCTTATTTCAATGATTCCAAATATTATCCCTTTGATTGTTACAGCTGGGATTATGGGATTTTTTGGCATCCCACTCAAAGCATCTACACTTCTTATTTTTAGTATTGCTTTTGGAATTTCTATTGATGATACAATTCATTTTTTATCTAAATATAGGCAGGAGCTAAAAAATAAACATTGGGATTTAAAAAGCTGTGTTCTCATTGCAATTCGTGAATCTGGACTTGGGATGTTCTATACTTCTATAGTTTTATTTTGTGGATTCTCTGTTTTTGCATTTTCCCAATTTGGAGGAACACAAGCGCTTGGTATATTAATTTCAATTACGCTATTGGTAGCCATGGTAAATAATCTTGTTTTATTGCCAGCTTTGTTACTTTCGATGGATAAACTAATAACAACAAAGTCATTTAAAGAACCCTATTTTGAGGCGTATAATGAAGATAGTGATATTGATTGGAATTCACTTCCAATATCGGAAGAAAATGATAAAAAAATAGAATCATAATGAAAGGAATTATTTTAGCTGGAGGTTCTGGAACTCGCTTGCATCCTCTTACTTTGGCATTAAGTAAACAGTTAATTCCTGTTTATGACAAGCCAATGATTTATTATCCACTATCAATTTTAATGAGTGCTGGTATTTCTGAGATTCTCATCATTTCTACTCCTATTGATCTTCCAAATTTTGAACGACTTTTAGGTGATGGCTCAAAATTTGGCTGTGTTTTTTCCTATGCCGTTCAGGAAATCCCGAATGGCTTAGCACAAGCTTTTGTAATTGGTGAAAAATTTATTGGTAAGGATAAGGTTGCTTTAGTTTTAGGGGATAATATCTTTTACGGAATTGGAATGGATACTTTACTGAAAGAAAATAATAATCCTGAAGGTGGGGTTGTTTATGCGTATCATGTTAGTGATCCTGAACGCTATGGTGTAGTTGAATTTGATGCTGAAATGAAGGCAATCTCCATCGAAGAAAAACCGCTTAAGCCAAAATCAAATTATGCTGTTCCTGGACTTTATTTTTACGATAATTCTGTAGTTGAAATCGCCAAGAATCTAAAGCCTTCTGAGAGAGGAGAATATGAAATTACAGATATTAATGCCAATTATTTAAAGCAAGGAAAATTAAAAGTAGCAATTTTAGATAGAGGCACTGCTTGGTTCGATACTGGCACTTTTTCTTCACTTATGCAAGCTGGGCAATTTGTTCAAGTTATTGAAGAACGTCAGGGCTTAAAAATTGGTTGTATTGAAGAAGTTGCCTACCGCAATGGTTTTATTTCTAAAGAGCAATTAAAGAAAATAGCAGAACCACTTGTTAAAAGTGGATATGGAAAATACCTTCTTCAACTGGCAAAACAGAAATGAAACTTATCAACGATTATTCTGAATTAATTGAAAATGAAATCGCAGGTATTTCTTTTCCCAATGAACCTAAAAATTTATACGATCCGCTGAGTTATTTCTTAGCTCTTGGTGGAAAACGTATGCGCCCATT
>JBILAB010000149.1:0-4566 GCA_044354455.1 Crocinitomicaceae bacterium
GATATAATACAAGAACTTGATCCCTATTATTTAGAAACATTATTAAAAAAAGCGCTTTACAATCAAAACATTCACGAAGATTTCACTTTTGGTATATATGATTGTTTTACCAATCAATTAACTTTTAGTAAACTATATAAATTTACCGATGACTCCTTATATACATTAGTTAACAACAATATAATTGGTTTGGATTCTGCGCGACTAAAATTAAAAAATGATGGTCATTATTTCACTGTTTTTTTCCCAAATGTCCAAAATAAGCTTCCTCAAAACACTGTTTTTCTGTCTCCATGGATTTATATATCAACAATCGTGTTCTTAGTATTAATTTTTTTCGGGTTTAGTTTAGCTACTATTATTAAGCAAAAAAGATTATCAGAAGTGATAACAGATTTTATAAATAATATGACGCATGAATTAAAAACACCCATTGCAACAATTAGTTTGTCTAGTGAAATGATTATGCGGCTAGAGACCGATGATGATTTAGAAAAAGCTAAAAAGTATGCCGGAATTATTTTTAAAGAAAATAAAAGATTAGAAACCCAAGTGGAAAGGGTGTTAAATATTTCTACTTTAGATACAGAAAACACCACCTTGAATAAAAAATCATTAGATTTTCATGAGCTCCTTGTTGAAGTTAAAGATACTTTTGATTTTAATCAATTGGCAAATGGCGGAAAAATATTAATTGAAAACAATGCAAGTGTTTTTACAATTCAAGCAGATCCTATTCATATTACTAATGTAGTTTATAATTTACTAGATAATGCTGTAAAATATTGCACTACAAAACCATTCATATCGATTATAACAAAAAATGAGCGAAATTATTTAGTTATTGAAATTAAAGATAATGGAATAGGTATTCGGAAAGAGGATCTAAAAATGATTTTTGATAAGTTCTATAGAGTTTCAACAGGAAATATTCACGATATAAAAGGATTTGGTCTTGGATTGTTCTATGTTAAACTGATTATTAATGAGCACAATGGATCTATAGATGTTAAAAGTAAGGCTGGAGAAGGAAGCACTTTTACTATTAAACTTCCTTATTGATTTTTTAAAATCATGCTTAATTTAAAACACCGCAAAAATTTGTTTGTTAAGCTATTATTACCCAAAGTTTAATCATTTGTAATTTTTTTATCATTTTTTAAAAAAAAAGTTTTTTTTTCTAAATAATTAATTTATATTTGTTAAGTGGTTTTTATAACTGCCAAATTGTAATTAGATTCCTAAAAATATTTTTTAATTTTAAAACCAAAACCAATGAAAAATTTTTATCAAGTTCGAGATTTAAACTCTAAATTCTCATTTCAAGTAACACTATTATCTTTATTTATGTTTTTGTTATCGTTTAGTCCGATGGCTCAGGAACAAATTACAATGTCTTTAGAGTGGTTAAGTTCAACACCAACTACCGCAGATTTTCAAGTTAGATTAACAAATACTGGTAATCTACCTGTAAAATTTAATAGCATTATTGTTCGTGGTAAGCATGCTGAAAATTTAATAACTCAAGGCGCAACATTATCTTGGACAGCTTTAAATAATAATACAAATTCATCTTGGAACAATTGGCCAAATTTTACAAATGTATTACCATATAAAGCAGATAAAAAAATGTTAAATTTTTCGTCAAATGTAAAATTTTTCGATTCTGAAACTGCTCCTTTAATCCCTGCTGGTGATGGTATAGTTGTAGGATCTTTTAGATTAGCTGTTACAGGTGGAACATGGTCTCCAAACACTGATTTTGCCTTTGATTTTGAACCTACTGCCGCTGTTATAGGTTATGTAGATGGCGCTACATATGTTTCAAGTTTAGCTACTCACGGAAGTAACATTATTTGTCTTGTTTCAGGTCTGTCTCAATTAGGTGTTGCTGAAAATTCAAATTCAGAGTTTAATGTATATCCAAATCCTACTAATGGTAAATTTAATATTACTTTACCTTCAAATATTAAAGCTAATGTTTCTGTAGTTGATGCAGAAGGGAAAGTAATTTTAGAGAAAAATAATTTATCTAATGGTGCTTTAATGAATTTAGGAAATGTAGCTCCAGGAGTATACTTAGTAAATATTTCTTCTGAAAATGAAGTTCAAACTATAAGAATAGTGAAAAACTAAATTATTTATATTTTTTTAAAAGGGTTGTGAGAGCAACCCTTTTTTTTTGCAAAAAACTTAGATTTATTTTAGTTCAAAATTGATTTTTATCTTCTTATTACTATTTTAATTTGAATGAATTTAACTGTGAATTATTAATGAAATTCACAGAAACCGCAACTTTAATTTTCTTGTATTCTTTATTTAAAAGAGCGATATTGTTTGATATAATAAAGAACTCTAACTTGATATTGAATTTCTCAAAAGTGGTTCTCCCTAATTAAATTAATAATTCAATAGATGGAAAAACAAGTTATCCTTAACAATTAATCAGGAACTTCAGAGGAATTATCTAATGATGATCAAGTTAGAAAAGTCTATTTAGGACAAAAATTTGTTCTAAGGAAATAAATTAACGAATTAAATTTACGTGACCTGTAACTTCAATTTTCTTCTGTTCCTGTTCACAAGAGCGATATTGTAGATCGTAAGCGTAGATTCCGTCTTGACATAGAATTTCCCCAAAGTGCCCGTCCCATCCAATTGAATAATCATTAGATTGGAAAACAAGCTCTCCCCAACGATTGAAAATTCTTAACTGCCATTCTAGAATCTCAAAGTCTGTTATTGGCTTAAACAAAGTATTGTGTTCATCTTCATCTGGCGTGAAAGTGTTTGGAATATATAAAGAGGTGGGCTCAATTATTACAGTGAGAATCATCGTATCTTTGCAGCCATATTGATTCGTTACAATTTGAATGGGATTATCTGTGCCTGAAGTAGTATAATTATGCGCAAAATTTGCCGTGCTTGAAGTAAATGCATTATTATCAAAATTATAATAATATGAGCTAGCACCTTGAGATAAATCAGTAAAAGTGATCAATGCTTCACATATATCTGTTTGATTTGGTGATAAGGAAAAACCAGCTACTGGCCTCGGGTAAACGTTAATTATGTCCTGCTGAAGCATGTAAAGTGTATCAATACAACCCGCTAAAGTAATCATTGTCAATCCAACACTATAATTTCCAACGCTTGTGTACAAATGCCCGGGGTTAAATTCAGAAGATGTCCCTCCATCTCCAAAATACCAAGTATATAAAACGGGAGAATCTGCTTGACTTAAGTTAACAAATTGAGCAACAGAAGGAGCACAAAGTAAACTGTTCAAATAAGTGAAATTTATTTCCGGTGAAGAATATACAAAGACACTTGAAAAAACAGTATCGATACAATCTTCAAAAGCCCCAATAAGCATTACATCTTGATTACCCGGAACAAGAAATTGCACCCCAAAAACATCAATAGTATTTGCTAAATTAGGTAGTGAATTTGGACCAAAATTCCAAGTATATTGTGTAGATGGTGGCCCTGAAACACTTGCATTAAAATCATATAATTCTAATAAGCCACATAAGGAATCTGAATGCACAAAAGACATCACAATGGATTCGTTTAAATTAATAGTTAAGCTAGCTGTATTTGTACAACCTGGAATATTACTAGTTATTAATTGAACAGTATAATTTCCTGCTTGTGGAAAGGTATATGCTGGTTGAGCAAGTGTGCTTTGGTCTATTAAACTACCAGAAACACCAAAATCCCAATTATATAAAAGTGTATTGCTTGCATTACTCTGAAATTGAATTGTTAAGCCAGAACATTCAATCTCAGGTGGTAAAATAATCGATCCAAGAGGAGCATCAACAATAAAAATAGAATCAATAAAACTATTTTGGCAAACTCCATTAACTCCATTTAATAAAACAGTATGGTAACCAGGAGTTGAAAAATTTACATTTTGAACATTTATACTTGTTGGATTTTGAATCGATGCAGAAGCATCAAAACTCCAAGAATAAGTTGCATTTGGATGTGATGTTTGACCACTGAAATCAACAGCATTATTTGTAATGCAGATAGAATCCAAGGCTGTCCAAGATACAACAAAAGGGATATCTACAATAATATCCATATAAGCTGTATCTGTGCAAGGCATTCCGGGGTTAACAATTAAGCGTGTTGTATAATTTCCTGGTCCAGGGAAGGTATACGATGGAGAAAACAAGGAACTTACATCAGAGCTTGAGGCTAAATTTCCGAAATCCCAAGCATATGTGGAACCCCCAAAAGAGTTGTTAACGAAATTTACATTTAGACCTTGGCAATAAGAAACAAAAGTTGGAAGTTGTTCTTGCGTTGGTAAAAGAGCTTGTAAAACAATATTGCAATCAAAAACCCGAAATAAAAAATCTCTAACAGTTTCTCCAATTAATATGCCATTTCTATATTCCTGCACTCTGACTCCTACGACAAACAGTCCAACCATACTTGGTGTTACATTTAAAATTCCTGTGCTAGCATTAATTGATGACGTGGAACCTGCACCCATTGGATTCAATGCAGAATAGGTGGCATCCCATTGAACAGGAATATAAGGAGGAGGTG
>JBILAB010000150.1:0-4560 GCA_044354455.1 Crocinitomicaceae bacterium
TCTATTTCTGAATAAACTTGATCCATTGGACGCAGTAATTCTTCTTTCTTTTCTTTTATCAAGTTACTTATTTTTAAATCTTCTTTTATATCAAAACCTGATTTTTTAATTTCATTTTGTAATTCAGCAGAGGCATTTTTAATTTGATAAAGTGTTTTTCCGAGTGTTTTTGCAATTCCTGGAATGCTTTTAGATCCAAAAAAAATAAGAACAACTAAAATAATGACGATTATTTCAGAACCAGCTACATCATTTAAAAAGAGTGGCAATAACATTTTAGCAGTAAAATTACACTTTATTCTTGAAAGAAATCAATTCGAAAGCGTTGTATTTAATTGTCACCTCCCTCAGTTCCTGGCATTTTATTTTTATTTGATATTTCTAATTTACCAAATTTGTAACTTAAGGTCAGATAGATTCTTCTTGTAAGCCATTTAAATTCAGAGCTTTGATAAACCCCTGCTCTTGTAAGTTCCATATTAAAACCTTGTTGGTTGAATATATCAGAAACTCGAGTACCAACTGACCATTTTCCCTCCATCAATTTCTTTTCAAATGCTAGATCAAAAGGTC
Organism: Crocinitomicaceae bacterium; assembly: GCA_044354455.1. GTDB lineage: Bacteria > Bacteroidota > Bacteroidia > Flavobacteriales_D > Crocinitomicaceae > UBA952. Next base: position 574 of record JBILAB010000150.1, read on the forward strand.
CTTGACGTTGAGCAGTTCCTTGAATTGTTATTCTTGGTCCATTGTAGGCATAACTTAGCTGAATACTGGCAGTTTTTTTCCAAAAATCAATGGTGCTATTAACTTTAAAGTTATGATTATATCCTTCTCGATTTGGTAAATCTTCTTGATTTGAAATATACCAAATATAGTTTCCATTATATGAAAATGTAGTGCGCCACCATAAAAATGGTTTATAGTTTATGGTAAATTCAGTTCCTAAACTGTTTGTTTCATTAATGTTTTTGTAAGTTACTGCACTCGTGTTATCTGGGTAAAATTCCTTCACTCGAGAAATTACTGCAGTATTATTTCTATAGAATGTACTTGCTGAAAAACTTATTTTTTTTTGTTCTAATGTATATGATAAGTCATATGAATTAATGAATTCTGGTTGTAAGTAAGGGTTTCCTTTCCTCAAATTAAAAGGATCAGAGTAGCTTGTAAAAGGATTTAGTTCACCAGATCCCGCACGCGTAATACGTTTACTGTAACTCAATCCAAGTTCTGATTTTTTTGAAAAGGAATAGCGTAAATGTGCTGAAGGAAAAAAGTTTAAATAATCATTTACAATGCGAATTGTATCTGAAATAAGATTTGGAATCTGATAGGATTTTTCTAGGCGAATGCCACCTTGGTATTTAAATTTTCCGAGTTGCTGCCCAAAAATACCATAGAGACTATAAATTTGTTCATCGTAGGAATATAGAAAGTTTGCTAAATTATTTTCTATGTATTGTTGGCTTAAGGCATCGTATTCCTCCGAATAGGTATCAACTTTTTGATTTCTGAGAATCATCTTTGCTCCAGTTTCTATTCGTGCACTTATTTTTGGCAAAAGGTAGCTAAAGTCCATTTGTGCAGTTGTAATATTGTTTTTTTCTTTGTTGAATAATTGCTGCAACAAAGAGGGTTCTGATGAAATACTAGAGTCTAAATTAAAATAATTTTCTTTATAATATCCTTGTGTTGCATCATTTCCAAAGGATTTATTTATGTCAATTATTAGGTTTCCCCTTTGTTTTTTTAAATCATATTTGTAGTTGACATTTACGTCAATATTCTTTTGTTGAGATGGATCGTAGGAAGTTCTTTGCCAGAATTGAGTAAGATTTACTATTCCATCAAATGATGAATTCCATAAATCTCCTGTCCTGTCGCGTTGCCCAATATTTCCTGTCGTTGAAAAGCCAATCGTGTTTCGTTCTTTTAAATTAAAGTCGGCACCAAGTCTAAAAGTTCTTCCAGCATTTAAATCTTCGCCAGTTCTTTTTTGATCTAAAATGCTCGTAACTCCGTTTTCTGGACTTTGCTTAATGTATGAATTATTATCTCTATAACCATCCAGATAGCGTTCGTTGTAACTTCCGTAGACATTAAAACCGGCATTTCGGTAACTCAATGACAGCGATCCCTCTAGCACATTTCCATTTTTTATATTTCCTGAGCCGATGTTACTAGAAACTAAACCATTGAATCCTTTTAGTTTATTCTTCTTAAGAACAATATTTATAATTCCTGAGGTTCCGTCTGGGTCATACTTTGCAGATGGATTAGTAACAATTTCAATTCTGTCAACAGAGCTAGCAGGCAATGCATCTAAAAGTGTTTTTCCATTTCCACCAGAAAGCGAACTTGGGCGACCGTCTATCAAAATAATTACCGTTCCTTCTCCACGCAGCATAACTCGACCTTCTTGGTCAACTTCAACGGAGGGCAAACGATTTAAAATATCATTGGTAGTTCCACCACGCACTGAAATATCCTCCCCTACATTATAAACTTTCTTATCTATTCCAGTTTGGAGTAAATTTAGTTTTCCTTCAATTTTTACTTCATTTAAATTTGAAATTTTTTCTTTAATCAGGCGAAGAGTACCAAGATTAATAATTTTTAAGCTTGCGCTTAGTATAATGTCTGGAATAAGAAAATCCTCATATTCAATAAGCGATAGACGAATAAAATAGTTTCCGTTTGCAATTCGCTCAAAATTAAATTTTCCGTTTTGATTTGTAAAAACACCAGTAACAAGACTTGAATCTTTTTGATTAAATAAGCGAACAGAGACATATTCTAAAGGATCAGAAGTTTTACTATCAATGATTTTACCAAAAATAATTCCTTCTCCACTAGGGTTTTGAGAAAACAGGAAGTTAGAAATCAATAAAAAAGCAATAAGAAATTTCATAGGAGTACAAAAATAATCAATACAACTTGTTAATTATAATCTAAAAACCATTTAGCTTCTTAATTATATAATTTAAAACTTTACGCTAATAATTCACTTATTGTAAATATCGTTTTACTTTTGTCTAAAATCAGTGTCTAATGCGATTCAATCTATCTGAGGTTAATGAATTAATTCGATCAAGAAGAACTATTTATCCTGAACAATTTTCAGATCGAAAAGTTCATAAAGAACAATTGGAAAATATTCTTACGAATGCCCAATGGGCACCAACCCATGGAAATACGCAACCTTGGCGTTTTCATGTCTTTATCGAAGATGGCTTATCTACATTAAGTAGTTTTTTGGGTACAAGCTATTTAAAAATTACACCAAAAGAACTTCAAAATGATATGAAATTAGCAAAATTAATTCGTCGACCTCTCCTCGCATCTGCAGTTGTTGCAGTTTCTATGAAGCGTCAATTAGAGAATAAAATTTTAGAAATAGAGGAAATAGAGGCAGTAGCTTGTGCGATACAAAACATGCATCTTTCTTGCACGGCATATGGACTTGGTGGATTCTGGTCGACACCAAAATTAATTTATTCTTCTGAAATGAATGACTTTTTAGAATTAGAAGAAATTGATAAATGCTTGGGTTTATTTTACATTGGTTATCCATCGATTGATTGGCCTACAGCGCACCGCAAACCCCTTGAATTTAATACGAAATGGATAAAAAAATAGAGCATTTAGATTTAGGATTTGTAAATTACACGAATCATCCAACCAACAATGATTATGTTGTTTTTCGTTTTGCGGACGTACACCGTGCCAACTCTTTTCGTGAGTTATTGAAAGAACAAAAAATTTGGTTTGAAGAAAGTCAAGATCAAAAAAGACAGTTGCTAGTTTACTTATTTGGTTTGCATCATACAGATTACAATAAAGCTCAAAAAATAAATATTACAGTAGAAGCGAAACACAAAAAATTCTTAATTCCCGGAAAGTTCTTTCGTTGGTTTATAGTTTTATTTGGATTAACAATGATTATTCTTGCGGCGATTGGATATTCTATTAATGGATCAAAACAAGGCACACCAGCAAAAACAACGCGATGAAGAAACTTCTTGTACTCTTCTTTTTGTTACAAATAGCCACTGCGTATTCTCAGTTAGGAAAAAATGGTCGATTCCCCAATTATTTTGGATTTCAAGTACGAGCTATAATTCCATCTGTATTGAGTGGAGGAACGAGTACTATTTCTGATAGCAACAATTATCTTACACAATCAATTCGTCAATTACCCGGAATTTCTTATGGTGCAAATGTTCGTGTTGGATTAACAGAATTAATAGCAATTGAAACGGGCATAAATTACTTGGAACGGAAATTTGAAATTAGTGCGGCTGTTTTGGACTCTAATTTTTCTGCTAGCACAGTTGTTTCCTATATTCAATACGATATTCCATTAAACGGGTTAATTTATATTAAGTTGGCAAAGAAAATTTATGCTACTGCAGCATTGGGAGTTTCTGTCAGTTTTAAACCCACAAATATTCGAAAAGATGTTTCTGAAAATAAGAATTTATTTGTCCACCAGGGATATACTTCAATTGCAAACATGTTTGGAGCTTCTTTAAATGCCAATATCGGTTTTGAATATCGAACAAAGAAAAGTGGATTTTTTAATATTGGCGCTTCTGCACAAATTCCATTTTCAAAGCTTTTCGATATTCGTACAACTTATGTTTATGTAAATACAGGAATTCGTAGCGTTTATCAGGTTGTTAATGGCTC
>JBILAB010000151.1:0-4558 GCA_044354455.1 Crocinitomicaceae bacterium
GGTTTTGATGTCTTAAAGGCTATTCCTGATAAAAAATTTGAGGTGATATTTATAACAGCATATCAGGAATATGCAATTCAAGCTATTAAATTCAGTGCTTTAGATTATATCTTAAAGCCTTTAGCTAGTGATGAACTTAAGACTGCATTGTTAAAAGCAATAAAGTCACTTGACCAAAAGAAAAGCAATTACCCTTTTGTTGCTTTAGATAACAATGTACAAGCTCACAAAAAAAAGAAATTAATTTTAAAAACACTTGAGAGCATGTTTATTGTTGATATTGACAATATTGTTCGATGTGAATCCGATAAAAATTACACCTTCTTCTTTTTTGCAGAAGGGAAAAAAATCTTGGTTTCTAAGACACTAAAAGAATATGATATGTTGTTATCTGATCTTTCTTTTTTTCGTGTGCAACAGTCTCATTTGATAAACATGAATTATGTTGATCGTTACGACAAACATGAAGGAGGATGTGTTATTATGAAAGATGGCACTGAAATCCCTCTGTCTCAGGCGAAAAAGGATCAATTTTTTAAAATGTTGGAGACACTATAATTATATAAGTGCCTGTTTTAAATCGTCTATTAAATCATCCACATCTTCAACACCCACGCTTAAGCGAATAAGTGAATCAACGACACCACTTTTTTCTCTCACTTCTTTTGGGATTGATGCATGCGTCATTGTTGCAGGATGTCCAATCAAAGATTCTACACCTCCTAAGGATTCAGCAAGTGCAAATAGCTTTACCTTTTTTACAATTGTAAGTGCATCTTCCAGATTATTGCCTTTTAATGTAAAAGAAATCATTCCACCAAATCCACGCATTTGTTGTTTTGCAATTGTATGGTTAGGATGATCTTCAAAACCTGGCCAATAAACTTTCTCAATTTTTGAATTGGTTTTTAAGTAATGTGCTATTTTCTCTCCATTTTCACAGTGTCTTTGCATACGAAGATGCAGTGTTTTTATTCCTCGTAAGACAAGAAATGAATCCATTGGTCCAGTTACAGCACCCGAGGAATTCTGTATTCGATACATTTCATCTGCTATCTTATCATTTGAAGTAACCAATGCGCCCATAATAACATCTGAATGTCCACCTAAATATTTCGTAACGGAATGCATTACAATATCTGCTCCCAAATCTAATGGGGTTTGTAAGTAAGGAGTTGCAAAAGTATTGTCCACGCATAAAAGAGCTCCTGATTTTTTAGCAATCTTTGACATCGCAGAAATATCAATAATATTCATCATTGGGTTTGTGGGCGTTTCAACCCATATGATTTTAGTATTATTATTTAAGACTCGTTCTACTTCTGATGTATTTTGCATGTCCACAAAATGAAAAACGATGCCATATTTTTCAAAAATAGTTTTAAAAATACGATATGAACCGCCGTACAAGTCATTAGTGGAAATCACTTCATCACCCGGATTAAGCATTTTAATTACACAGTCTATTGCTGCTAAACCTGAACCGAAACATGCGCCGAATTTACCATTTTCAATGGCTGCAATATTTTTTTCTAGTGCATGACGCGTAGGATTTTGAGTACGCGAATATTCATATCCTTTATGATTTCCGACACCATCTTGAACATACGTTGATGTTTGATAAATTGGTGTCATAATAGCTCCTGTTGTAGGATCAGGATGAACACCTGCGTGTATTGCTTTTGTACCGAATTTCATACTTAGTTTTTCTGCAAAATTAATAGAATTCTTTAATTTCCTTTGCTAAGCAAGTATAGAATTTATATTGCTAATTCTTTACTGGGATCCCAGAAAATAATTTTAAAATTTTGAATTTGATCTTTTTTAACAGTGATTCCTTCTGATTCTAGCCGTTCTTGCATTGTGCTTTCTTTTTCAAAATGAATTTTACCAGTCAATAAACCGATACGATTAACAACACGATGAGCAGGAATATCCAAATTCTCATGTGACGCATTCATTGCCCAGCCAACCATTCTCGCCGATTTTTTAGCTCCTAAATAGTTTCCAATCGCACCATAAGTTGTTACCCGACCTTTTGGAATTAGTTTTACTACTTGATACACTTGTTCAAAGAAATCTTTGTTATTTAATGAGGTATTTACAGGGGTAAGCATATAAGGATGATTTAATATTAAAAAAAAAGCCAGGATAACCTGGCTTTAAAATATCAATTATTTAAACTACTTTTTTTTGCAGCAATCTTTATTACTACTCTCACATTTTCCTGTTTGATCGCCAATCCATTTTCCATCTTCACTATAATTTGATAAGCACATAGCTTTTTCCTCAGGAGAACAACCTTTAGAATCGCACATTTTTGAACACTCTTCTTTGGTCATTTTAGCGCATTGGCTCATGTCGCATTTATCGGTATTAATTGGTACACATTTACCATCTATCATTTCACACTTGGTTGTATCGCATCCATTCGCTTTTTTAGCATCATGATGCCCACTTCCTAAAATTGGAGCGATTACCAAACCAATTAAACACGTTAATTTTATTAAGATATTCATAGATGGACCTGAAGTGTCTTTAAATGGATCACCAACCGTATCTCCGGTAACTGCAGCCTTGTGTGCATCAGAACCTTTGTAAGTCATTTCGCCATTGATTTCAACACCTGCTTCAAAGGATTTTTTTGCATTATCCCAAGCTCCACCGGCGTTATTTTGGAAAACTGCCCAAAGAACACCAGAAACGGTTACTCCTGCCATATATCCACCAAGCATCTCAGCGATTAATTGATTGTTATCACCATATACTAATTTTCCTAAAAGTACAATCGCAATAGGAAAACCGATTGTTAAAATTCCTGGCAACATCATTTCTCTAAGAGCCGCTTTAGTTGAGATTTCAACACATTTTCCATATTCAGGTTTGCCAGTACCTTCCATTATTCCAGGAATTTCTTTGAATTGACGGCGAACTTCATATACCATATCCATAGCAGCTTTACCAACAGAATTCATTGCTAATGCAGAGAAAACTACAGGAATCATACCACCAATAAACAACATCGCTAATACTGGTGCTTTAAAGATATTTATTCCATCAATACCAGTGAAGGTAACATAGGCAGCAAATAGTGCTAATGAAGTCAATGCAGCCGAAGCGATAGCAAAGCCTTTTCCTGTCGCGGCCGTTGTGTTTCCTACAGAATCTAGTATGTCCGTTCGCTGACGAACTTCTTTCGGTAATTCACTCATTTCAGCAATTCCACCTGCATTATCAGATATAGGTCCAAAAGCATCAATCGCCAATTGCATAGCTGTTGTTGCCATCATTGCTGAAGCTGCTAAAGCAACACCATAAAATCCTGCTAATTCATAAGAGCCCCAGATGGCAGCTGCAAATAAGATTACCGTTGGGAAAGTAGAAATCATTCCTGTTGCTAGACCCGCAATTACGTTAGTGCCTGCACCGGTAGAAGATTTTTGAACAATTTTCAATACTGGTTTCGTACCTAATCCTGTGTAATATTCAGTTACTGAAGATATCAATGCACCAACAACTAAACCAACTAATGTTGCGTAGAAAACACGCATCGAGGAAATTATTAAATATCCTTCACCATGACCTAAATCTGTTTTATCGCCGAAGAAATGCATAATCATTTCATTAGGCAACATGTATTTTACTAAAAAGAAACAAGCAATAGCTGTTAATGCAATCGATACCCAGTTTCCAATGTTTAGTGCTTTTTGAACTTGAGCTTCTTTTGCATCATTGCTTGTAATTTTAACAAGCATGGTTCCAATAATTGAGAAAAGAATTCCAAATCCAGCAATCGACATCGGCAATAAAATTGGACCAATTCCTCCAAAAGCATCAGTTATAGCGCCACCCATATCTTTGATAACATAGTTACCAAGAACCATGGCAGCTAATACGGTTGCAACATAAGAACCAAATAAATCGGCACCCATTCCAGCAACGTCTCCAACATTATCTCCTACGTTATCTGCAATAGTTGCAGGGTTTCGAGGATCATCTTCTGGAATTCCAGCTTCTACTTTTCCTACTAGATCTGCTCCGACGTCTGCAGCTTTTGTATAAATACCACCACCAACACGAGCGAACAATGCAATAGATTCAGCTCCTAGAGAGAAACCTGCTAATGTTTCAAGAACAATTGTCATTTTATCAGTTCCACCATTTGCCCAATCTCCACCCATAAAGAAGTGGAAGAATAAAATAAAGAAAGTTGTTAAACCTAAAACAGCTAAACCAGCAACACCTAAACCCATTACAGTTCCACCACCAAAAGCAACTTTCAATGCTTGTGGTAAACTTGTACGAGCTGCTTGAGTTGTGCGAACATTTGTTTTTGTAGCGATTTTCATTCCCATGTTTCCAGCTAAAGCCGAAAAGAAAGCTCCGAAAATAAATGCGACAACAATTAATATGTGAGTAGTTGGAACAATGAAGGAAATCCCCGCCAATAAAATACTTGCTAAGACTACAAAAATTGCTAATAAGCGGTATTCAGCTTTAAGAAAAGCCAAAGCTCCTTCGTATATATAATCAGAAATCTCTTTCATTTTACCGTCGC
>JBILAB010000152.1:0-4532 GCA_044354455.1 Crocinitomicaceae bacterium
AGAAAGCATCAGCATGGTTCAAACACCGCGGATTTAAAAATGTACACCAATTAGAAGGAGGAATAATTAAATATGCCAACGAAGTTAGAGAACTAGGAATTGAAAATAAATTTATCGGAAAAAATTTTGTATTCGACGAGCGAAGAGGAGAAAGAATTACAGATGATGTGATCGCCGTTTGTCACCAATGTGGAGAAGCTTCTGACACGCATACAAATTGCATGAATCACTCGTGTCACTTACTTTTTATTCAGTGTGCCTCTTGTATGACTAAAATGGAGAATTGCTGTTCTCTAGAATGCCTTGAAATAACACATTTACCTGAGGAAACACAAAAAGACCTGAGAAAAGGAATTGAAAATAGTAACCAAATTTTTAAAAAAGGTCGCTCGCCAAAACTATTATTTAAAGTCAATAAGGAAAAACCTTTATCTTTGATTCAACCATCAAATAAATAATAAATGTTATTAGCAATTAACTGGTCTGTAGATTCAGAAATAATAGAAGGATGGAAAACACCTAACTTATATGGTTTACTCTTTGTTGGAGGACTTGTAATTGGCTATTTTATTGTAAAGCAGATATTTAAGAAAGAAAATATTTCAAACGAAATATTAGATAAATTAGTTATGTACATGGTTTTAGCCACAATTATTGGAGCAAGACTTGGGCATGTTCTTTTTTATGGACCTTATTTCGGACCGGATGGTTATTTCTCAAATCCTCTCGATATTTTTAAAGTTTGGGAAGGCGGTCTCGCAAGTCATGGAGCAGCAATCGCACTTCTCATTTCTCTGTATCTTTTTTCAAGAAATGTAATAAAAAAATCATATTTATGGGTTTTAGATCGACTTTCTGCTGCAATTGCAATAGGTTGTGCCTGTATTCGCCTAGGAAATCTTGTGAACCACGAAATGGTTGGCGATATTACAACAGTTCCATGGGGCTTTCGCTTTTTATACCACGATTTTAGTTTATATAATGACACTTGGGAATCAATTCCTGTAAGACATCCAGCACAATTATACGAAGCAATTTGCTACTTTATAGCTTTTCTAATTTTACTTTTGATGTATTGGAAAATGAATTCTTGGAAAAAACCAGGTTTTATGTTTGGTTCTTTTTTGATTTTTATTTTTGGATCTCGGTTTTTTATCGAATACATAAAAGAAGGACAAACAGCACGTGATTTTGAATTGCTAATAAATACTGGGCAAATGCTTAGTATTCCATTTATTATTGCAGGAATTATACTAATTTACCGTTCTCAAAAAAATCAAGAAACAACTTTATAAAATTGAATTCTTGCATAAAAGAAGATAGCTTAGTGTAGTAATGACAATATGTGATTTTATTCAATTTGATTCTTATATTTGTCCTCGTAAAATTTTAATTTTAAACTATGGCCATAAAAGCAGCAGCTGTAAGTAAAAAAGAAAGTCCAGAAAAAACAAAATTTTCGAAAGAAACATATGTCAAATGGTACAAAGACATGCTTCTTATAAGAAAGTTTGAGGAAAAAACTGGACAATTATACATTCAACAAAAATTTGGTGGATTTTGTCATTTATATATTGGTCAAGAAGCAATTGTTGCAGGAACTGCAAGTGCTTGTCGCCCTTCAGATAAACACATGACAGCATATCGTGATCATGGTCATCCAATTGCTTTAGGTACCGATCCAAGAATTTTAATGGCCGAACTTTATGGACGAAGCACAGGTTGTTCTAAAGGAAAAGGTGGTTCAATGCACTTTTTTGATAAAGAAAAAAACTTTATGGGTGGGCACGGAATTGTTGGAGCTCAAATTGCTATGGGAACTGGTGTTGCATTTGCTGAACAATACAATGGAACAGATAATGTTGCTATTGTATCAATGGGAGATGGCGCAGTTAGACAAGGTGCATTGCATGAAACCTTCAACATGGCTATGATGTGGAAATTACCCGTAGTTTATATTATTGAGAACAACAATTATGCAATGGGAACATCTGTTGAAAGAACAACAAATGTTACAGATTTATCAAAAATTGGACTATCATATGAAATGCCTTCAAAAATTGTAAACGGCATGCGTCCTGAAGATGTTCACAACGCAATTGAAGAAGCGTGTAATCGCGCAAGAAGAGGAGATGGGCCAACATTATTAGATATTCGTACTTATCGCTATAAAGGTCATTCTATGTCCGACCCGCAAAAATACCGTTCAAAAGATGAGGTAAATGAATGGATTGAACAAGATCCAATTGAGCATTGCTTGAATGTACTAAAAGATAACAAATGGTTGACAGAAAAGGAAATTAACGAAATCAATGATTGGGTGAAAAAAGAAGTTGAGGAATCTGTAGAATTTGCAGAAAACTCTCCTTATCCAGAAGCACACGAATTGTATGAAGATATTTATGTTCAAACAGATTATCCTTACATCAAAGAATATTAATAAAAACTAAAAGCTAAAAGAAAATGGCTGAAATCGTATACATGCCAAAGTTGAGTGATACCATGACAGAAGGTGTTCTAGCAGCTTGGACAAAAAATGTTGGTGATTCTGTAAAAACAGGTGAAATTCTCGCTGAAATTGAAACTGATAAAGCCACAATGGAATTTGAATCTTTCTATGATGGCGTTCTTCTCTATATCGGAGTTGAAACAGGTAAAACTGCTCCCGTAAATGCTATTTTAGCAATTATTGGGGATAAAGGAGAAGATATTGCTTCACTTATTACGGCTACTCCTGAAGTACCTGTAATTTCTGAAAAGAAAGTGGAAGAGAAAAAAGAAGCTGCCCCTACTCCACTTGTAGTGCAAGAAAAAGCTCCAGTTGCAGAGGTAAAAAGTATTCCTTTATCTTCAAATTCAGGACGAATTTTCGCATCTCCTTTGGCAAAAAAATTGGCGGAAGAAAAAGGAATCGACATAGCAGCTGTTTCTGGAACAGGAGAAAATGGTAGGATTATTAAAAAAGATGTTGATCATTACACACCATACACTCCAGCAAATAAAACTTTTTCTCAAGCTCCTATTGGAGTTGAAGGATTTACTGATGAACCGGTTAGTCAAATGCGTAAGACGATTTCACGACGTTTAGCTGAAAGTAAATTTAGTGCTCCTCATTTCTATCTAACTCTGGATATTGATATGGATCAAGCAATCACTATTCGGAAGGGATTAAACAGCGTGGAAGGCGTTAAAGTTTCATTCAATGACATGGTTGTCAAAGCTGTTGGGATGTCCTTAAAACAAAATCCAACAGTAAACAGTGCTTGGATGGGAGATTTTATTCGTAAAAATCAGCATGTTCATGTTGGTGTTGCCGTTGCTGTTGAAGATGGGCTTCTTGTTCCTGTTATTCGCTTTGCAGATTCAAAAGGAATTCTTGAAATTGCAGCAGAAGTTAAAGAATATGCTCAAAAAGCGAAAGACAAAAAACTTCAACCTAGTGACTGGGAGGGAAATACATTTACAATTTCAAATCTCGGAATGTTTGGTATTGAATCCTTCACAGCGATTATTAACGCTCCTGACAGCTGCATTTTGGCAGTTGGAGGAATTAAGGAAGTTCCTGTTGTTAAAGATGGTCAGGTTGTTCCTGGAAATGTAATGAAAGTAACATTGTCCTGCGATCATCGTGTAGTTGATGGTGCATCAGGTGCTGCATTTCTTCAAACCTTTAAACAGTATATGGAGAATCCAGTTTCAATGCTAATCTAAATATTTTGTTAACTAGCTAAAAAACCAGCTTGCAACAAATATTGCTGTAATTACACAGATTAAATCTACTAGAAGCATCGTTCCTAAAGTATAGCGCGTATTCTTTATGTTTACAGAACCAAAATAAACTGCAATTACATAAAAGGTTGTCTCTGCACTGCATTGAAATATACAACTTAATCTTCCTGTAAAAGAATCAACGCCAAAAGTTCGCATAGAATCTATCATAAATCCACGTGAGCCTCCAGAGCTAAATGGTCGCAGCATTGCAACAGGCAAAGAATCAGTAATGTCTTTGGCAACTCCCATATAAGAAAATAAATAGGAAATTCCATTACTCATAATTTCAAACAATCCTGAATTTCTAAACAAAGAAATAGCAACCAACATTCCCAATACGTATGGAAAAATAGTAACGCCAGTTTTTAATCCATTTTGAGCACCTGAAACAAAAGCATCAAAAATCGTTGTGTTTTTTTCAGTAAAACGTTTTTCCTGAGCAAATGAAAATATCAGTGTAAAACCAATAATTCCAATTAATAACAAGCCCGAAAAATTAGAAGTGAAAAAGTTTTTGCCAATTAAATCTAATTGGTTAATATAAAAAAGAAGACCAATAATACCTGCTAGAATAGAAAAAATAACTGTAACCAAACTTGCGCTTTTAAAATTTATCTTCTGGCGAATTCCAACAATTAAAAATGCTGCAATTGTTCCAACAAAAGAAGTAATAATGCAAGGCAACATAACATCAGCTGGATTACTAGCATTTTCAGCAGCTCTATATCCGATAATTGAAGTTGGAATTAAGGTTAAACCTG
>JBILAB010000154.1:0-4511 GCA_044354455.1 Crocinitomicaceae bacterium
GAATCTGCTCCAATTTTCATACAAAACATGTTTCACGGAAAATATTCTATATTTCCAATCCTTCCAAGAATGGGATACACAATGTATGGAGCCATGATAGGTGTAATTCTATATACTTATAAATCAAAAGTAAAAGAATGGAGTTTCATTTTAAGTGTATTTTTAATTGGCGCATTTCTCTATTTTTTCCTAAAAGATATATTGCTTATTCTAGATGGTATTTTTGCGCATCCAATATACCATTTATATAAAGTTGATTGGCTTTACGAATGTTTAGGAATGGTATTAATAATACTTAGCATTCTGATTGCAATAGAAAAATTTATTGGTGAAATAAAACCTAATTTATTTCTAAAAATTGGTCAAAATACACTTACAATTTATATTTTACACATGGTTTTATTATACGGAAGTATAACAGGATTTGGTATAAATAGAGAGATTCATAAAAATCTGACACCATGGCAAATTCTACCAGCAACAATTTGTTTTATCCTGTTTTTTGTAATTCTTATCTACTATTTAGATGAGATAAAATTAAAACTTGATTTTATTTTAAAACCGATTAAAAAATTAGTTAATAAACTATTCTACATCAAAGACTAAAATAAAACACTAATTTTTTTTCTTTTTTATTGGTTTTTTTGGTTTTATAATTGGTTTAAAAACAACTTTGCGGTATATCTCACGAATTCCGCATGTATCATAAACTGTTAGCTTGATAAAATATGTTCCAGAATTTTTGAAAACATAATTAAAGTCAGTAGTCTTAAATTTAATTCCATTTCCTAAATCCCATTCTAATGAATCTGCCTTTTTAAAATTAGAGATTCCCTGAACAATATACAATCCATTTTTAGTTCGTTCAGAGAAAACCTTTAATGTATTCAAATTAAGTTTGAAGGTGTCTAAGTTTTTACTCACTTCTATAAAACTAAGTTGTTGGATATTTTTTGCGATTATAGAATCCATTGTGGGAATAAAACTATTTTCAGCTGTCCCTTTAAAAATAGAGGTATAAAATGTACTTGCACACAAATATGAGCCATTTATGGTTGGATGTTGCCCGTCGTCTTGATAAAGCTTAATGTTAGGATATCTTTGGCGAAATGCGTTCCAAACATATCCAACAGGTACTATTGGAATATCAAACTGATTTGAAATATATTGATATCCATTTTCAATACTCTGACGCATTTCTGAATAGGTCGAAGTAGCACTTGAATCTAACTCAGTAAAACCATTCTCATATCCCCATGTCATAAACAAAAGAACATTTGCACACGAATTACGAATATAAATTGAATCTAAAATTTGCTTAATGTATGGAAGAGATGCAGTGTCAATTTGTTCCTTATCGTACTTTAATTCTCTACTAAATCCTTGTAGTACAACATAATCCCATTTTTTAGATCGAATAACATCGTACATATCAAGTCTTTGTGAATGCATTTTAAAAGTATGATTACTTTTAGCATTCATTTCAACATTAATTTTTATGTTTTTTGAAGTAGCCATTTTTTGAAAAATAAATGGCATAGAATTGTAATGAGTATAACTATTTCCAATAAAAAGAACATTCATAGGATTTATTTCCTTATTTCCCAATTGTGGAAATACTAGTAATGGAATATAAAAAATGAAGAAAAATAATAGAGATTTTAAGCTCATAGTTCATTATTGGAAATTTTTTGAAAAAGCCTCAACACAAAAGTTGTTTTTGCATAAGCAATAATTCTTCTTTTGTTACAGCTAACTTTGGCCTACTAAAATTCAAATCATCAACATTATTCATAGGAACTAAATGAATGTGGGCATGTGGTACTTCTAATCCAATAACTGCAATCCCAATTTTTTTACATTCTATCTTACTTTTTAACTTTAAAGCAACTTTTTTGGAAAAAAGCATCATTCTTGATAAAAGTTCATCATCTAAATCAAAAATATAATCAATTTCAATTTTTGGAATTACAAGTGTGTGACCTAGTATTATTGGATTAATATCTAGAAAAGCTAAAAATTCTTCATCTTCATCAACTTTATAACAGCTTATTTTTCCTGAAATAATCTGTGAGAAAATACTAGACATTAACGAGATATATCAATTATTTCAAATTGTAAAAGACCCCCTGGAGTATGAATATCTGCTAGTTCACCAACTTTTTTTCCCAATAAACCTTTTCCAATCGGAGAATCTATAGAGATTTTTCGCGCTTTGATATCAGCTTCATTTTCTGCAACAAGGGTGTATTCAATTTCCATTGCATTCGCCTTATTTCTAATTTTAACCTTAGAAAGAATATACACTTTAGAATTATCCATATGTGTTTCATCAATAAGCCTTGCATTTGCAACAATAGCTTCCATTTTAGAAATTTTCATCTCTAGAATTCCCTGCGCTTCTTTAGCTGCATCGTACTCAGCATTTTCAGATAAATCTCCTTTATCTCTAGCTTCTCCTATTTGCTCAGAAATTGATGGGCGTTCTACAGTTTTCAAATGATTTAATTCATTTTTTAATTTCTGTAAACCTTCAACTGTATAATAATTTAATTGTGACATAACCCTAAAGTTTTATATGCTAAAAAGAATATCTAATGATAATTCTTTAATTACGAAGAAAAAGTAATTTTATTTTAGACTGATCGTTAAACCAACAGTATGAATCAATCCAAAAATACCTGCAAAACGAGTGCAATACTCAAGTCCTAAAGCATTTTTGTTCTTCCCAACTAACGCATCTACAGAAAATCCTGCTGATGGTCCAATAAGAGCGTTTGAACGATTCTCATTAGAAGTAATATCATTCTCATAACAATAACCAGCGCGAATATTAAAGGCATACTTATCATTTGTCATTCCGTAGTCTAAGCCAATTCTATATTGATCTTTCATAAATGAATTTGCTGTAAAACCAAATGCAACGTTTAATTTGCTCTTAGTATCAAATATAAAATCATATGAACCTCCAATAGACAATAAAGATGGCATTTCAAAAGTAGCAGAACGTTCTTCAAGAGAAGCAATATTTTCGTTGGAAATATAAGAAACCTGTTGGGCTAAACCATCTCCTTTATAATGCATAACTGGGCCGATATTTTTCAGTGAAATCGCAAACTTAATCTTGTCATTTTCACCTGTAACATATCTAATTCCTGCATCTAAAGCAACTCCAGATGTTCTTAAATTTGAGATGCTTTCGGAAATAATTTTCAAATTAATTCCTGCAGATATGCTCGAAGAAAATGCACGTGCATATCCTAAACTAAAGATATTTGATCGTGGTGAAAAGAAACCAATATTTCCCTCAGGATTAGCAACTGTTGTTATTGGAATCTCACCAAAATTCATAGATTGAATACTAATTGCTATTACACTTGATTCAGAGATTCGTTGTGCAATACCAGCTGAATTTAAACCAATACCAGCTGAATTACTCATCCAATTTGTATGATTAAATTTAATTTGAGTCTTATCTGTATATGCCAAACCTGCAATATTCATATAGGTAGCTTCTAAACCATTTGTGTTAGCGTAAGCAGCATCTGCTAAAGCCGAGCTTCTAGCCCATGGATTGATTAGTAGATTTGAAGCACCAGCAGAACCTACACGATCTTCATTGCCAGCACTTACTGAAAAAGTAAACATAAACAGTCCAAATGTAATTTTATAAACTATATTTTTCATAACAAAAAGAATAAATTAAATACCTTGTAAGTCAACCTGTCTCATTCCACCGAAGAATTTTAAAACTTTTTGGCCAACATCAGGTACATCTATATGAATTAAATAAACACCACCTGCAACTGGAATTCCCTTAAAATTATTTAAATCCCAATCCTGCGATGTAATCGGACTGTCTTTTTTGAAAGTTCGAATTAATTTTCCATTGGAAGAGTATATTTTAATCGTGCATATTTCAGGGAGATTTGTAATCTTAACACGCGTATCAAGTCTTGTTCTCTCATAGTCAGAAAAAGCATAATAAGGATTAGGAACAATATTTATTAAATCTAAGGCTTCTTTCAATTTGTCGCTTGCAGCTGTTACTGTTGCAATTTCATCCATCGACCAAGAATACATTGGTCTTCCGTTGTTTTCGCCTGAACCAACAAAGTTCTTATACTCCTTGTTAATTCTTAATTTAACCTCTGCATCTGTTGAAAGTAAGGTTTGATCTTTCTCAAGCATTGGATAGGCTACCCATGTTAAACTACCATACAACTCGCGTCTAAGTGGTAGAGATGTAGCATTTGCCTCAACTTCTATCCATTTGTTTTGTAGAAAATTACTGCCATCCTCTGCTTCACTTGGAATATAGGCCGGGAAATCAAATCCTGTACTAAAACCATTTATTGACTTTTGCTTGTAGCTAAAGATATAGATTGGATGTACTCCACCCATTAAAGGAGCACCCGAATTACTTACCAAACGATCCGTTGGATTCCAAAGCATGTCTGCTCCGTTTTCTCCTCCTAAAAATGAGTTCTCTCCAAAAGCCATGTACAAAC
>JBILAB010000155.1:0-4462 GCA_044354455.1 Crocinitomicaceae bacterium
TGAATTACTTGAATTGTCGGAGCAAAAAACGATCACTTTTGATTATTCTCTTCTTTCTGAATCCTGCCGTTATTTTTTTGCTGATTCACACTCCTTTACTTTACCGGTTGGAAAAAAGGAGGTTTCTATAAAAATCGCTAGAGAATTAGGAGAGGATGAAGAAAAAGTATTTTCTTATTTAGATAGAATGGAAAAGAATTACATTGCTGTTGCACCAGTTTTTATTCATGTTTCTTTGCATAAAATCAAACAGCTCCTGAACAAACAAATCTTAAGTGCCTTAAAACGTTTGTTTAAGTATGGTTTGAATAGTTCTATGAATAAAGTTAATGCCTCTTATTTTAAGAATCCTAAAACTGTTCAATTGTTTAATCGTTTTGCTACCTATAATGGAAGTAATCCTTATGAAACTCCTGGAATGCTCAATATCATTTCACATTTAGAATTGAATAAAGGTCCGGCATTACCAAAAGGTGGAATGTTTATGATTACAAAAACACTATACGATATAGCAGTTCAATTAGGAGTTACTTTTTCTTTCAATGAGAAGGTTGAGCGAATACTTTATTCAAACAATAGAGTTTCGGGAATAAATACAATAAAAGGAGATTATTTATCTGATCTTGTTGTAAGTAATATGGATGTCCACTTTACATATGAGAAACTTTTAAAAGATTTCCCTTTTCATCCAAAAAAAATATTGGCTCAGGAAAAATCAAGTTCAGCAGTTGTTTTCTATTGGGGAATTAAAAGTGAATTCCCTGATTTAGGACTTCACAATATATTTTTCTCAGAAAATTATAAGAAAGAATTTAAGTCAATTTTTGAAACGAAAGAAATGGATTCAGATCCAACTATTTATTTAAATATAACATCAAAAATAGAGAAAAAGGATGCCCCTTCTAATTCTGAAAATTGGTTTGTAATGGTAAATGCACCTATTAATATTGGTCAAAATTGGAATGAAATTGTTAACATTTTAAGAAAAAACATTCTTGAAAAACTTTCTAAGGTCTTAAAAACAGATATAGAATCTTTAATAGAAGTAGAAGAAGTAATGGATCCTCTAAAAGTTGAAGCTCTTTATTCAGGAAAACAAGGATCTATATATGGTAATGCATCAAATAGTAGATCCGCAGCTTTTTATAGACATCCAAATTTTTCTAAAAAATTAAAAGGACTTTATTTTACCGGTGTGACAGTTCATCCTGGAGGTGGAATTCCACTCGCATTGAACAGTGCAAAAATCGTGGAACGATGCGTAAAAGATGATTTTGAGTTGTAAAAATCACAAAATATTTACTTCTCTTTCTAGTAAAACTCCAAATTTTTCAAAAACATCTTGTATTATTTGAGAAGATAAATCAAAAATTTCTTGTCCCGTACAATTTCCGTAGTTTACTAGAACTAAAGCTTGTAGTTTATGAACGCCATAATTATCGAATGTTCTTCCTTTCCATCCGGCTTTTTCAATCAACCAGCCAGCGGCTAATTTCCTTCCATTTAAAGCAGGGTAATTTGGAATATCTGAATAGTTTTTTTGAATTTGTTCAAGTAAGGTAATTTCAACTGTGGGGTTTTTGAAAAAACTACCCGCATTTCCAATAATTTTTGGATCTGGTAATTTGGACTGACGAATAGCAATTACAGCAGCACTAAGCTCTTTTATTGTTGGCACTTGAATTCCCATAACTTTTAACTGCTCATTAATAGCACCATAAGATGAATTAATAGTGGGATTTTTTGTTAGACGAAAAGTTACTGTTAGAATAATATACTCTCCTTTGACTTTATTTTTAAAAATGCTTTCCCTATATCCAAATTCACATTTTGTTTTGTCAAAATAATGAATTTCACCGCTTGCGATATGATATGCTGATAATGATTCAAATACATCTTTAATCTCTACGCCATAAGCGCCAATATTTTGCATTGGGCTAGCACCAACACTTCCCGGGATTAAGCTAAGATTTTCAATGCCCCCAAAACCTTTATCAATACAATTTAATACAAATTCATGCCAATTTTCACCTGCACCAGATTCAACAATAACTTCACTAGAAGTTTCTTCGATAACTTCAAATCTTTTAATTTCATTTTTTATAACCAGTCCATCAAAATCTTTTGTTAGAAGTAAATTGCTCCCACCTCCTAAAACAAGTAGTTTTTTGTCGTTCCTGAAACTTAAAATTTGTTTTAGTTCCTCAATTGATGAAAATGCAGCAAACATTTCTGCTTTTACAGATATACCAAAGGTGTTGTATTCTTTGAGATTTTTATTTATTTGAATCATTTTTCAAAAGTACTATTTATAGATATATTAGGCCCGAAAAATCCACGGTCATCTACTTTAATGTTATAAAACCATTGAAACCATTGAAGATTATGACTTCTATTAAATCCTTTATTCTTTTTTGACCAATTAGTTGGTGGATAAATTCTACCCCCTTTATTTCTTGATACTTTTTCTAATCCTTTCAACGTTTGTTGCGGTGCAATACCATCTTGGTAAAAAATAACATCGCTCTCTTTATCACCCATGTTACATCCATATTGCCAAACTTCATCAAATAAGTTCCAATCAGCACCTTGAAATCCGCCACTTTCAGGAGAAATAGCAAGCATTTTACCGAATTTCACCTTTGTTTTTATTTGAGAAACGAGTCCTAAACTATATGCGTAGCCCATGCTATGACTTATAATATGAACTTTTATAGTTGAATCTAAAAAATTCTTTTCTAAATAGTCTATGACATTTTGTCCAGCAATTATACCATTTGAAAATCGAAGATCAAAACCTTCAGGATTGAACTTATTCTTTAAAACCCATCTGCTTTTTTTCGAAATCCAACAAAATCTAGAAAAAAGATAAGATGTAGCAATATTGAATTTTGTTTTATGAACAGAGCTTGAAATAGGGTGGTGTGCGCTAAAATAAAGTGTTTGAATTGGTTTAAAACGATTTATAATCGTATCGTCATACTTGTACCAATATCCTGTTGGATCTTTTGTATATATTGAGTTATCAACAACTAACTTATTAAACTTAGGGCCTCGATAACCATTTATGAAAATAAGAATGTGTTTTTCACTTGTTTTGGCATCAAAATTTTCTTGGGCTAGAGAAAATAAAGGTATTCCAATAAGTAATAAGACAAAAAAGCTATTTTTCATATTGATAAAAAATTCCTCCGGCATCTGGAGTCCATAAACAAGCTTTTTGACCACTTGCCTTTAGACCATTGTTAATCCAAGTATTGCATGTTAAAAGTAGGCTATAAGTCTGTTTTGCATCATAAAATGAATTGTTTTCAGTAAGTACTTTTGGATTTTTTGGAAGAATAAAAGATGAATTGTTTGATTTGCTTCTTTTTAGACTTGTTTCAATGTATTTTACTAATTTCTTATATTGATTTCTGCTTAATTTTAATGGAGTAAATTTTGAATCTTTTGGCAAAGTGTCAGTATAATATTTGACTTGAATAGCAGAAGACCCCAAGCCGAAATTTGATATTAAAAATATTTTTAAAGTTAAATCATCCCAATTAGGTGTATTCATATAAAAATCTTTTGAACCCCATCCAATTGCAATTTTATTGTATGTTGAATCTTTAGAGCGAGTATTTGCAATAGGAAATTCCTTGCGCCAATCCTTAAATTCATCACATATTGGAAGAAGAAAATCCACGTGAATTCCAGATTTCATTAAATATATTGTGTGTATTGCGTTCTTTTCATACTGTTTATTAACTGCAATTCTTGAAAAGATAAAAGCAAAAGCAATATAAATTAAAACAGAGCTAATAAAAATAAGAACTGAGATAATTAAAAAACGAAAGCTCTTTTTAATGAAAGAAGGTTTTTGTTTATTTTTCATTCTGGAATTCTTTTTTTTATAACTTAAGACCTAATTATTTATAACAAAGTTAAACTTTCTTCTAATTAATCAAATGTGTTACTATTTTTGTAAAATAAGTTTCAATTATTAATAAACAAAAAACAAACTTAATGAATAAGTATATTTTAATCTTCAGTATTCTAATTTCTTCAAAACTAGTTGCTCAATTTAATCCTGCAGATAATAATGTTTCTCAGAAATATTATGAAGTTATGGATAATATTTCTAAATTTTATGTTGATTCGGCAAATGGTAAGTCCCTAACTGAAACTGCAATTGTAGCTTTATTAGAGAAGTTAGATCCACATTCGACCTATATTCCAGCTGAGGAATTACAAGAAGCGCAATCTACAATTAATGGAAATTTTGTCGGGATAGGAATCCGTTTTCAAATTATAAAAGACACTTTAAATGTCATTGCAACTATTCCAGGAGGACCATCAGAAAAGCTTGGAATATTGGCGGGCGATCAGATTGTTTCTGTTGCAGATTTAAATGTTGCAGGGATTGGATTAAAAAATAATGAAGTCCGAGCTAAATTAATGGGGGATTTAGGATCAAAAG
>JBILAB010000156.1:0-4451 GCA_044354455.1 Crocinitomicaceae bacterium
CTATGACTTATTCGCACCAAATGGTTAGATTAATTTTTTTAGAACAACTTTATCGTGCCTTTTCAATTATTAGAAATGAACCCTATCATCATGCCTAGGAGAATATTGTCATGAAAGCTTCCATTGATAAAATTGTATTGAATTTTAAAATTCCAAGTGGAACAAGTCGCGGAATTTTAAAAGAAAAACCTTCGTGGATATTAAAAATATCAGACGAGAATGGAACTTGTGGTCAAGGAGAATTCAGTATTATTCCTGGATTATCACCAGATTTTAAAGATGAAAATGATTATCTCGCTCTAATTAATTTAGTAGTTGAATTCATCGAAAATCAGCTAGAGATAAATGATTTAAACTCACTTAAAACAGTTGAATTTACTGAAAAAATTCAACTTTTTTATAGCAAATTCCGGCTATATCCTTCTCTTATTTTTGGTTTTGAAACAGCTGCTTTAGATTTCCTGAATGGAGGGAAGGGATTGATTTATAAAAATAATTTTTCAGAAGGACTTTCACAAATCCCTATAAATGGTTTGGTGTGGATGGGTGATGTGGAATTTATGCAAAAGCAAATTGATTCAAAAATTCAGGCAGGATTTTCTACCATTAAAATAAAAATTGGCGCTCTTGCTTTTAAAGAAGAATTGGCTTTAATTGAGAAAATTCGTGCTCGTTATAATGAACGCCAAATAACGATCCGAGTTGATGCAAATGGGGCTTTTTCTCCTTATGAAGTGGAGGAAATACTTCTTCAATTAAAAGATTTAGATGTTCATTCAATTGAGCAACCTATAAAGAGCGGACAGTTAGAAAAACTTGCTGCTTTATGCAAAAGAAATATTCTTCCTCTTGCTTTGGATGAAGAATTAATCGGCATTTCAACCAGAGAAGAACGAAGATCATTATTAGATTTTGTCTGCCCTCAGTTTATCGTTCTTAAACCGAGTTTACATGGAGGCTTTTATGGCTGCAAGGAATGGATTGAATTAGCGGAAGAACGATCAATTTCGTGGTGGATTACATCGGCATTAGAATCATCAATCGGCTTAAATGCAATTTCTCAGTTTACAGGAAATTATCCGATTATTTTACCGCAGGGTTTAGGAACGGGTGGATTATACACAAACAATTTACCGTCTAAGCTTGTTATTAAAGATGGATTTTTAAAAATGAGTGTATGACATTGAAAAAAGAAAATTGGCATGCTTTAACGAAGGAAGAATCGTATATTATTGAATCAAAAGGTACAGAATATCCAAATTCTGGTGAGTATAATAAATTTTCTAAGAATGGAATTTTTGTTTGCCGAAGATGCGAGCATCCACTTTATACTAGTAACTCGAAATTTGATTCAGGCTGTGGTTGGCCAAGTTTTGACGCTGACTTTGAAAACAATGTTAATCGAGTAAAAGATACAGATGGAAGAAGAGTTGAGATTATCTGCGGAAATTGTTCTGGGCACTTAGGTCATGTTTTTGAAGGAGAGCAATTCACAGAGAAAAATACACGTCATTGTGTCAATTCACTTTCTATAAAATTTATTTCTGCTTAACGAGAAGCACAGTCAGAAATCTCATCACATTCTTTATAAATCATATCATGAATGATGAGTTGAGCAGCTAATGCAAGCTGCGTGTAATTTTGAGAATTATTTCCAAAACCTCCCCCAGTATTTTGCCACATGTCTAAAATAATTTGTTTTGAAGCTATTTTAGGTTGAATTTTAGCGATTACTGCTGCGACATTTCCCGCTCCGGCATGATAAACATGCATAACAAAAAGTCGAAACCATAGATCAGTTTCATTGTATTTTAGTGAATAAGGCGCTAAAATATTTTTGGCTTCTGGAATACAAATTTTTTGAATTAATCTTGCAGAGCCGTAAGCACAGCGTTCAAAGTTAGCCCGCTCATCGATTGTATTATTTACAGTTAATCCTTGAGCACGGGCAACATTTGGCAT
This sequence comes from Crocinitomicaceae bacterium, assembly GCA_044354455.1. GTDB lineage: Bacteria > Bacteroidota > Bacteroidia > Flavobacteriales_D > Crocinitomicaceae > UBA952. The sequence continues at coordinate 1,963 of JBILAB010000156.1, forward strand.
TAATTGGAAGGCTCCGTAAGCACCAGAAATTGATTTTTTTAATTGACCAGGACTTTCAATAAGAAGAATTGCTTGTGCATACCAAGGATCAACTCCAAATTTTTCAAATGCAGCGACTCCTTTTGATAAAGATGGATAGACTTCTTTGAATTTAAAGAAATCATTTTTTCCTGTTGTAACATATATCCTATCAGAATTACTTAGTCCGAATTCTTTTCGTAAATTCTGTCTTACGCTGTCTTTTTCAAGTTCACTTTGACTATTCCAATCTTTATTAGACATTTTTTTCAGAACAACTCTTGTTGCAGCAATATTAATTAAACACGAATCTGGAGATAAAAGCATAATCTGTTTCCAAAACTGTGGTTGTGGAAGAATGTCCCAACGCTCTGTAAAAATCATTTCTGCATTCATAATTGTACTTACTTCTGAAGCTTTTTTCACCATTATTTTCTCATCAGACCATGAATTTAGGGGCTGTGAATAAAACTGAAAAAGATAAAACTGAAAAAGTAATGAAAGGAGAGTTTTCATGTATTTTAATTTTTTTAATAAAGATACACTCCAAACTTATATTGTAAAATTTGTAACAATAATGTTAGCAACATAAAAGTGTTTAAATATAAAGTATCTTTGAACTATGCGCTTAAAAACCATCCTTATTTCTCCTCTTATTTTCTTGGTGAAGATATACCAATGGTTTATTTCTCCAATTCTACCAGCTTCTTGTAGATATACGCCTACTTGCTCTCATTATATGATAGAAGCATTAAAAGTGTGGGGACCATTTAAAGGAACTTTTTTAGGAATAAAACGAATTGCTTCATGTCACCCTCAAGGCGGTCATGGTTATGATCCCGTTCCTGAAAAAAAGAATGAGAACAAAGAGTGAATTGTAAATCACTTAATTCTAAGTATTTATTTTTAAGTTGTTTTGATTCTTTTGTACATTTGCTTAAATTCATATTTATGAAAAATAGTATTCAATCTTTTATTCAGTTTTTTCTGTTTTTATTCTATTTCAATTTTTCTTTTGGGCAGATTTCATTGCAGGAAACAGATTTTGCCAACCCAAATGATACGGTGCGCTATAGTCAAGCAATGGATCAAGGAATAGATTTCTCAACTACTGGACCAAATAACACCTGGAATTTTAGTTCGCTAACATCAACTGGCCAATATGTTAAAAACTTCAATCCTATTGGGTTTGGTTCTATACTTGTTCAAGCTACTTTTGGTTTTTTTGCGCCTCAGAATTATCAAGCAAGTTATTTTACCCAAAATACTGATTTACCCATTGAATTTTTAAGCACTTTTCTACCTGTTTCTGTCTCTGATTTGAATGCATACACGCATTCATCTTCTAGTAAAATTTCTTCTATTGGTTATTCTCTTAGTGTCAATTCTCAAGCTGTACCTTTTAAATCAGACACAATTGAAACCCGCTATAGTTTGCCTTTAGATTATAATGATTCTTACAATTCGAGGGGTTATACTTTGGTGGATTTTAATCCTGTTGCAGATTTTAAGTTCAAGCAACACCGCCAACGTAATTCTGTTGTTGACGGATGGGGTTCTTTAATTTTACCAAATGGAACTTACAATGTCTTAAGGTTAAAACATCAAATTAATGAAATAGACTCTATTTATTTAGGCGTAATTCCTGGTTTTCCAGCTACATGGATTGGCACACCTCCAATTCAAACAGTAGAATACGAGTGGATTGGAGAAAGCAAAAAAGATGTTTTATTGAAAATTGTTACTTCAATTACAAATGGTTCTGAGCTAGTACAATCTATTGACTACCAAGATTCGTATTCTGCTAGTGGTTTATACAATCAAGGAGATGGCTTGTATTTTTCTCTTGTTCCAAATCCTGCAGAAAATAAGCTAACTATTACATCCTCTTCATCAATTAGCGATTATGAAATTTACGACATCACTGGAAAACTTATCTCACAGAAAAATTCCATTGATGTATCTAAATTAGAAATTGATATCTCTGAACTTCTAATCGGAAGCTATTTTATTTCTTTGAATTCAGAGAATACTAGCAAGAAAATTAAATTCATAAAACTTTAATTCCCTACCTTTGCTTTAGGCAAATCAGTCTATCGCTGCTTGTTTTTATAATAGGGAGAGGAAAGTCCGGGCAGTACAGAGCGTCGTACTTCCTAACGGGAAGGTCTTAGTGGATCAATCCATTGGGAACAGAAAGTGCCACAGAAAGGAAAACTACCCTTGAGTTCGCTCAAAGGAAAAGGTGAAAAGGTGAGGTAAGAGCTCACCGCTTTGGCAGTGATGTTAAAGGCAAGGTAAACCTTACGAACTGAAAGACCAAATATACCGAGGCTTGAGGGTTGCTCGCCCAATCTCGGAGGGTAGGTTGATGGATTCCAAGCGTGAGTTTGGAACTAGATAAATGATAGACAACTGCGTTGATTCGTTCAACAAAGATTACAGAACCCGGCTTATGATTTGCCTTTTTT
>JBILAB010000157.1:0-4448 GCA_044354455.1 Crocinitomicaceae bacterium
TCAAGGGACATTACAAGTTGTTGTGCCCGAGCAAACTGTAGTGATGATAAAAGCAATAACAAAGAAAGCAGCAGGTATTTCATACTTCTATTTTTTATAGATATTAATTTTAATAGAACTTAAATTTAAACAAAGTTAGTTGTTTTTTTACATTTATAATTCTTAATAAATATTATCCCTCTCCTTGAAATAATATTTTCGCTTATCTTTAAGCCAAAATAGTCGCTATGTACCAAAACCTTCTTGTCCAAACAACTGAAAAAGTTACAACAATTACGATTAATCGCCCAAGCCAATTAAATGCCTTGAATAAGGAAACGATTTCAGAGTTGCAAACTGCTTTAGATATTGCAGATAAAGATAGTGAAGTAGGTGTAGTAATAATTACAGGAAGTGGAGAAAAAGCTTTTGTAGCAGGGGCAGACATTAAGGAATTTGCTGATTTCACAATTTCACAAGGAGGGGAATTAGCAATGGTAGGTCAGCAGACACTTTTTAGCTTTATTGAAAATATGGGAACACCAGTGATAGCTGCAATAAATGGCTTTGCTTTGGGTGGAGGTTTAGAATTAGCAATGGCTGCACATTTTCGGCTTGCATCGAATAATGCTAAAATGGGACTTCCTGAAGTATCTCTCGGACTAATTCCAGGTTATGGCGGCACACAACGCTTGGCGCAATTAGTTGGAAAAGGAAAGGCAAACGAAATGATTTTTTCCGCGGGCATGGTAAAAGCAGAGGAGGCTTTGCAGTTGGGCTTGGTAAATTATGTTGTTGAGCTAAGCGAATTATTACCAAAATGCCAAGAAATTGCCCAAAAAATACTTCAAAATTCCCCATTGGCAATAAGTGCAGCAATAAAAGCTGTAAATGCCGGTTTTACAGATGGTGAGAATGGTTATCAAGCCGAAATAGAGCAGTTTAGCCTTTGTTTTGGCACAGCTGATTTTAAAGAAGGAACGAGTGCATTTTTAGAAAAACGCAAAGCTAATTTTAGGAGCTAATGTCAAATCCTATTAGGAATTTAATGAAGCAAACCGCTGTTTACGGGCTATCAAGCATCGTGGGGCGTTTGTTAAATTATCTTTTAGTTCCTCTTTACACAAGTGTATTCATAAATCCCTCAGATTATGGAGTTGTTTCAGACTTATATGCTTGGGTAGCATTTCTCCTTGTATTCCTAACTTTTGGAATGGAAACTGCCTATTTTCGTTTTATTCAGGATGCAGAGAATAAGGAAAAACTTTTTCAAAATGCACTTTTCACAGTTTTAGGATTTAATGTTATATTCTTCTCAATAATTCTATATTTTAATAATCCTATTGCATCATTTATGCTGTATGATGACCATAATGAGTATATCATCTTATTAATGGCAATTGTTTGCATAGATTCTATATCCGCTCTTCCTCTTGCAAAATTGCGCTATGAAGAAAAAGCGAAAAATTTTGTGCTTATCCAGTTCACTTCCATTCTAATTAATATAGGCCTAAATCTATTTTTTATGCTCTATCTTTTCAATCCTGATCAGCCGGAGGAAGGGATATTGTTTATTTTACTTGCAAATCTTTGTTCTTCCTTAATAAAGCCTTTGCTTTTGTATACTTCATTCTTAAAATTACGCCTAACTTTTGATTGGAGATTGGCTAAAACAATGGTTCTTTATGCTTTACCACTTGTAATAGCAGGTTTTGCAGGAATTGTTAATGAGACTTTGGATCGAATTTTACTCAAGCAAATTTTATATGATCCTGGAATTCCAGATTCTTTGGATGCTGCAGAAGCTCAAGTGGGTATTTACAGTGCTTGCTATAAATTAGCGATGCTAGTTACGATATTATTACAGGCGTACCGCTATGCTGCAGAGCCCTTTTTCTTTAGTCAAATGAAAAATGAAGACCGTAACAAAGTTTACGTGAAGGTTATGAATATTTTTATCGCTCTCGTGTGTTCTGTTTTTCTTTTAGTTTCTCTTAATATTGATATTTTTAAACATTTTATCAGAAATGAAATCTATTGGCAAGGACTAAAAGTTGTTCCAATTTTACTTTTAGCAAATGTTTTTCTTGGAATTTATTACAACCAAAGTATTTGGTATAAACTTAGCGGAAAAACAAAATTTGGAGCTTATATTACCATTGGAGGAGCATTAATTACAGTGGCGGTCAATCTAATTTTTATTCCTACTTATGGATATATGGCAAGCGCATGGGCAACACTTCTTGTTTATTTTTTACAAATGGTCTTTTCTTATTTATTAGGTCAAAGGCATTTTCCGATACCCTATAACCTAAAAAAATTCTCTGTTTATATTGGTCTAGCTCTTTTGTTGTATTTTATGGGAAGTAAAATTGAAACTGCTTCATTTGCCTTACAATTTGTTCTTCAAAACAGCTTGTTATTATTTTATTTGACTTTCATTTTTTTTCTAGAAAGAAAAACACTGAGAATCTAAACCTTTTAACTTTTTCTGTGTTTTTTCTCAGATATGAAAGCATTTAATTAAATTTGTATCAACAAGTAACTTATGTCTATTTATAAAGCGGGTCCTTTTTTAGAGCAGATAAATATTCCCTCCGATTTACGAGAAAAATTTAAAATTGATGATTTAGATCAAATCTCAAATGAATTACGCCAATACATTGTTGATGTTATTTCAGAAATTGGAAATAGTCATTTTGGTGCAAGTCTTGGCGTTGTTGAATTAACCGTTGCTTTGCATTATATTTTTAATACACCTGAAGATCAATTGGTTTGGGATGTAGGACATCAAGCATATGGACATAAAATATTAACTGGTCGCAGAGAACAGTTTCATACAAATAGGTTAAAAGACGGAATTTCTGGTTTTCCTAAAAGATCTGAAAGTGAATACGATACCTTTGGTGTTGGACATTCCTCAACTTCTATTTCCGCAGCATTGGGAATGGCCGTTGCAAGTCGTTACAAAGGAGAAAAAAACAAGCAGCATATTGCAGTAATTGGAGATGGCGCAATGACAGCAGGTTTGGCATTTGAAGGAATGAATAATGCAGGTTTTGAAAAAGACGCGAATTTGTTAGTTATTCTAAATGACAATTGCATGTCGATTGATCCAAATGTCGGCGCCTTAAAAGAATATTTGACGGATATTACAACTTCCCATACTTATAATAAAGTAAAAGATGAGGTTTGGAACTTATTAGGTAAAATATCAAAGTTTGGTCCGGATGCTCAAACAATTGCCTCTAAGGTTTCAACTGCTCTTAAAGGAAGTTTACTCAAGCAAAGTAATTTATTTGAATCTTTAAATTTTCGCTATTTTGGACCTGTTGATGGTCATGATGCGATTGGTTTAGCAAGAGTTCTTGAAGATTTAAAAGATATTCCAGGTCCAAAAATTTTACATTGCCTAACTAAAAAAGGTGCTGGCTACAAATTTTCTGAAGAAGGTGACCCAACAAAATGGCATGCTCCAGGTGTTTTTAATAAGGAAACAGGGGAAATTGTAAAAATTATTCCTAAATCACCTCAAGCACCAAAATACCAAGATGTTTTCGGTTATACAATTGTTGAATTGGCTGAAAAAAATTCCAAAGTTATGGGTGTAACTCCCGCAATGCCTTCTGGCTCGTCTCTAAATATAATGATGAAAGCGATGCCAAATCGTGCTTTTGATGTTGGAATTGCTGAGCAACATGCGGTAACTTTTAGTGCTGGCTTAGCAACTCAGGGCTTGGTTCCGTTTTGTAATATTTATTCTTCTTTCATGCAGCGGGCCTATGATCAAGTTTTGCACGATGTAGCTCTTCAAAATCTAAACGTCGTCTTTTGCCTAGATCGTGGAGGTTTAGTTGGTGCTGATGGTGCAACGCATCACGGTGCTTACGATTTAGCTTATATGCGCTGTATCCCAAACATGGTTGTTTCTGCACCAATGAACGAAGAAGAATTGCGCAACTTAATGTTTACAGCACAATTGGAGAATAAAGGGCCTTTCTCTATTCGCTATCCTAGGGGAAATGGCGTAATGACAGATTGGAAAACTCCTTTTAAAGAGATCAAAGTCGGAACAGGCCGAAAAGTTTGTAGCGGCGAAGACATTGCAATTTTAAGTATTGGTCACCCTGGAAACTTCGCTCAAGATGCAATTGCTTTAATGAAAGAATCAGGAATTTCTATTGCACATTATGACTTACGTTTTGTAAAACCATTAGATGCAGTTCTTTTGCACGAAGTATTCACAAAATTTAAAAAAGTTATTACGTTAGAAGATGGCTGTTTGATGGGAGGTTTTGGTTCTGCCATTATTGAATTTATGGTTGATCAAAAATATAATTCCGAGATTGTTCGTTTGGGAATTCCAGATGAATATGTCCATCATGGCACACAAGAAGAACTTTGGGAAGATTGTGGCTTTGATGCAAAAGCCATTGTAAAAGCAGTAGAAAAGATGCTTTCGATTAAAG
>JBILAB010000158.1:0-4428 GCA_044354455.1 Crocinitomicaceae bacterium
CGAATACTTGGATAATTTATTTTTAAGAACTCAAGAGAATCATCTGTACTTGCATTATCTGCAATAATAATAGTTTGGTCTTGCTGATGTTTTACAACACTTGGTAAAAAACACTCTAAATGTGCTTTTCCATTGTAATTAAGAATGACAATAGCAACTTGCTTCATTTTTTTTTAATATTGTCTGAACAAATCACCACTATTAGCACCCCACGATTTCTGATTAAATTTATTAGGGTCGTCAATATCGCCATTATTTGTATTTCGTTGAGATAAAATTTGCGACCATGCTGCATTTTTAAGTTCTCCTAAAACATCGCTATGCAATAAACGATAAGCGCCATTTGTTAAATCGGGATTGTAAAAAATAAATCGTTTGTTACTATATTTCCCAATCTTATTGTAAGTCCATATTTCGTAAGGATATTCAGACGGCGAATTTTCTTTGACAACGTGAGTACTTGGCGCTCCATATTTTAGGTAAACTCTGCCACGATCAGTTTCAAATCCATCTTGAAAATTATTTCCATAAAGCACTTCAACAAAAACAACTTGAATTTTATATTTAATCCAAGCTTCATAACTATTTGTTGGTGCAGATTCTCGCCAAAAAGCTTGAATATGCTTTCTTGATTTTTCAATATTTTTAGATTTTAAAGTAGAAATAATGTTTTTTATTTCAGCTGGACGAGCAATTGGAATTAAAGATGCGAGAAAAAAGAAAACACTGTCTTCTGTAATTGAAGCTTGAAATGATGGGTCTAAAACCATTTTATCGGGATTAAATTCCTCTTGAATTTCATTGGATCGCTCGAAAGAGTAGGTGCTTGTTGTAAGTAATTCCATTTTGCGATTAATTAAACCGAGCTCTATCCGAAATGATCCAGTAGGAACTTTTTCAATATCGATCATTTTAAAAACGGGTATAATTGGTTCACTAGCAACTCGCCAGAGTAAAGTTAGATCTTCCAATTCTTTTTCATTTTCTGTATCAATTATTTTACAGAGTATTCCAACAAGTGAATCGTTGGTGAATTGACTGTTATAAACTTCGAAATAAAGCGGGATTCTAGTTATTTCGGTCGAAAAAAAATTTGAAATAAGTGGAACAATATGAATCCCTGCTTTCTGGAAACTTGATGCTACATCAGATTTAAAGGCATACTCAGCAATTTCTATTTCTGAAATAGTTGGTTTAGATGCAAAATCTACAATTGTAATTTCTTTTTCAGCCGAAATTCTTGAATCATTGAGAACATCTATTATTTCGATCTTAAGTTTATAAGATCCCGGCGGTAAAGCAAATCGCTTAACTTCATAGAAATCGTCTTGAACACTGTCAATAGCAAGAGGAGAAGTTAAAACATATGAATCTTTACGAATACTATTTTCTTTTTCTTGAATAGAAATATTCAAAGCTATTTTTGCTTGAATTCCATTTTCTACAGCTTCAAATTTTACTGAACTACCAACAAATTGCAAGTAAATTTCTAGGTAATTCCCTAACTCACTAGCATAAAATTGCTTGGTGTCGAGGTATGCCTTCAGTTTGTTTTTTTGACTGAAAGATCCAAAGGAAAGAATAAGTAAGGAAAGAAAAAATAATTTACGCATTTTTTAATTTGAACTTAAAGTTAAGCAATAACTCTTATTCATCAATATTTAAACGTATTTTTTGTGCTAGCTGACGATTGTATGTTTCAAGTAAATACTTGAAGTAATTTTCGGTGCTCTTTGTTATACACTTTGTATAATGTTTTAAGCGATGTTCAATGTGATCTTGAAGAATATTATGTAAGCCCATAGCATGATCCAAATTTTTTGAGCTTTTTTGTATTGCATTAAAATGATTATTTAAGGAATATTCAATAGCCATTTTACCTTTTTCTCCTTTTTCCATGCAGTCAAAATAGGATTCTTTGATACTAAAAGTATCTAATAAAGAGGGATCTATTATCTTTTCAAATCCCTTAGGGAATTCAAATTCGATTTCAAATTCCATATCTTCCAATTCTGAAATTCGAGATTCTAGAAAACGATCAGGGAACTTAAATGCGTCTTGCCAATTGATGTAATCTTGCCAATATCCAAAACGGCGAACATTGTTTCCAAGGTCAATTATCTTGAAATCACTTTTGTCTGGAAGTTTTCGTGAACCACGACCAATCATTTGATGATATAAAGTTAAGGATCGTGTTGCGCGATTAATAATAATTGATCTAACAGTTGGTTCATCAAATCCAGTTGTTAAAATTCCAACGGAAGTAAGAATGGCATTTGGTGTTTCTTTGAACCATGAAAGAACATCTTTTCTGTCTTTATCACTAAAGGTTGAGTCTAGATGTCGAATATTAAATTTTAATTTTTTAAACGATTCTTCAACACGACGTGAGGTTTCAATTCCAGCATTAAAAATTAATGTTTTATCACCAGCACAAACTTCTTCGTAAGCAAAAATTAATTTTTCTTGCATAAAATAGTTACTATACAAAATATCTGAACTTCCAATTGTGAAGTCACCATTCGAACCAATTTTTAAACCGTGAAGATTAATGTCATATGAATAGGTTTCAGCATTTGATAAATAGGCTCCTTCAATGAGATTTGAGATAGATTCACCTACTAAAAGCTTATTGTAGTTGTCTTTTAACGGAAGTGCTTTGTTACTACTTAAAGGAGTCGCAGTGACTCCAAGAATATTGCACGAACTATAAAACTGAAATATTTTTCGAAAACTATTGTAGTGAGCTTCATCAACAATTACTAATCCGATATTTTTTATGAAGTTTTCATCTTCATTTAGTCGGTTATTTAATGTTTCTACCATTGCAATAAAACAACTATAATCCTCTTGATCGTCTAGGTTTTTCACCTCTGAGTTTATAACTTTGTTTTCTACGCCTATGGCATTTAGCTGCTTTGAAGTTTGTACAGATAATTCAATTCTGTGCGTTAGAATAAGGACTTTCTTCCCCCATTCTTCGATGTATTTTTTTGCAATTGCAGAAAAGATTACTGTTTTTCCGCCACCTGTTGGTAGTTGATAGAGTAGATTGAACTCATTCCCATTTTTACGCAATTCATTTAGAACATTGTTTACGGTATTCTCTTGAAAAGGGTAAAGTTTTTTTGCTTGGTAAAGATCTAAATCTATCATTTGAACAATTAGCGATTTGCAAAAATACTCCCTTTATTTGATACACCTCTTATCTTATTCATTATTTCTTTAAAATAGCAAGATTAATTTGCTTGATGTACGGTTTAAATAACTCTTAAATTATTGATTTACAATAGTGTAAAAAACTGAATTAAGAAACAGAACATACATTTTTTCCTGCGATAAATCCTGTGGTCCATGCAGATTGAAAATTAAATCCACCTGTAATCCCATCAATATCTAAAATTTCCCCAGCAAAAAATAATCCGGGCACGATTTTACTTTCCATTGTTTTAAATTCTACTTCACTTAATAGAATTCCTCCAGCTGTAACAAATTCTTCCTTGAAGGTAGTTTTACCACTTACTTCATAACGGTCGTTTAAAAAAGTATTCAGTAACTTATTCAAATTCCGTTTTCCAAGGTCTTTCCAACGAATCTCAGTTAGGATATCAGATTTCTGCAATAAAAAATGCCATAGTCTATTGGTTATGGGAAAAGGGTTTAAATTACCGACCATTTTTAGTCCGTGATTTAGAATAATATTATCAAGTTCTTTTCTCAATTCATCTTCCTTTTTATCATCAAGCCAATTTACAAGAATTGCAAATCTGTATTCCTTCGTAGCTAGAATCCTTGCGCCCCAAGCAGATAATTGTAAAATTGCAGGTCCACTCATTCCCCAATGTGTAATAAGTAAAGGACCTTTTCCAATTAATTTTGCCCCCTCAATTTTAACACTTGTTTTTTCTACTACATTTCCCATTAATTCTCGAATAGGATTTTCAGGCATGTTGAAAGTAAACAAAGATGGAACAGGATCAACAATGCTATGTCCAATTTTTTCTAACCATTCTAATCCTGATCGTTTTGGTTGACCTCCAGTTGTAACAATAACTTTGTCAAAAAGAAAACTGCCATCTCTTGTTACTATTTCAAAACTATTTTCTTTTTTTGAAATTCCAATAATTGCAGCGTTTAGATGAATATGAATCCCAAATTTCTTTGCTTCATTTTCAAAACAATCGATTATAGTTTGAGAATCATTTGACACAGGAAAAATACAGCCGTCAGGATATATTTTCATTTCCACACCTCTTTTACCAAACCATTCAATTGTACTTCTAGCATTAAATACTTCGAAGGCTTTTTTTAAATAGTTTTCTCCTCTTGGATAATGCTTTGCTAAAGTTTTATTCTCATAAGAAGCATGTGTAACATTGCAACGTCCCCCACCAGAGATTTTTACTTTGGAGAGTACTTTTCCTGTTT
>JBILAB010000019.1:0-16483 GCA_044354455.1 Crocinitomicaceae bacterium
GGAAGAATCGTCATTAATGAATAAATTTGAAAATTCGATCATAACGAATTCCCAAATATGAACTTTTAGAAAACCAGACCAGCGATGCGCGACCTACAACATGATCTTCTGGAACAAAGCCCCAAATTCTTGAATCTGCAGAATTGTAGCGGTTGTCTCCCATAAGCCAATAGTAATTCATTGAAAAGGTATAAGTAGTTCTTTTTTTACCATCAATTAAAATATCTCCGTTTTTCTTTTCTAGAAGCTGATGACCTTCATAAGCTGTAATTATTCTTCTATACCAAGCAATATTATCATTTGATATTTTTATTGTTTGACCTTTAGCTGGAACTTGAAATTCCTGAAAATCTGTAGTTGTATTATTTATTAAGAAATCTTTTGGAAAAACACTTGCATTTTCAATTAATTCCATGACATTTGGGATATATTCGGGACCTACACTATAGCGAGGTGTCCTATATATTTCCATTTTAATTTTAAAGTCTTTTTCAATTAATCTTTTTTCAGATTTTGTAAGTGTTAATAAATAAAATTCGGGATTTTCTTCGTTAAAATCTGTTCTAGATCCATTAGGGTCATTTTCTAATTTATACCTTTCATACATTTCTGTTGCAGTAGGAAAAAGAATACTTTTTTTAGGAACCATATACTGTAAGCATTGATTTTCAGAGACAAAAGCTTTTTTCCCATTAACATAAAGAACAGAAGCTTCTACTTTCATTTTATCTCCTGGAATTCCAACACAACGCTTAATATAATTTTCTCGCTTATCTACCGGTCTAAAAACCAATCCGCCATGTTTTTCAGGAAGTGTACCAGTCATATCGGGGTCACCAGGAAATTCTCCACGCGCTAATTTTTGACGTGCTAATTTTTTCCATTTAGAATGCGAATCCATGTAATATTTCAGCATTGTACTATTTGCAATACTATCAGCACTCTGTTCACTTTTTCCGCTTTTCTTGAGTTCATCAAGCAAATTTTGGTATTTATTTCCTATTTCAGGAGAGTTTCTAAATTGATAAAAAGCTTCATTGTTGATAATTCCATGATAATCATGTCCCATTAAACCGTCTGGCATTCTTGGATCAAAAATGGCTGTATCACCAGAAGGGTAATTAAACACAACGACATCGTTACGATTTACTTTTCCAAATCCCGGTAAGCGTGTATAAGTTCCTTTTTCTAATGTTGTATAGGATTTAATATTAATCCATGGAATAGTATTGTGAACCAAGGGGTAGGAGAGAGGAGTAACAGGAACTTTTGAGCCATAAGCCAATTTATTTACAAAGAGAAAATCGCCAACTAGCATTGTTTTTTCCATAGATCCTGTTGGAATTTGGAAAGGTTCAAAGACATATGTTCGAATAATACTTGCAGCAACAAGTGCAAATAAAATTGAATCTCCCCATTCCTTTATTCTAGATTTTACGCCTGGTTTTTCTCGTGAGAACATTCCAAAAGCAAGTGCAATAAGATGTCCAAGAACAGGTACAGAAAGAAATAATACAATGTGATCGCCCCATTTACGCATTTCAATTTCCCGGGAATTAGACCAATTTGTTTCATTTAGAAATGGGAGTTCGGAATTAGCAATTTTAGCAAAAATAAGGTATGGAAAGAAAATACCTTGAAGTGTATCTGTAAAGGAAAAGAATCCAAACCTTCTAATGTAACTAAGATTAATCGAAGCAAGCATAACTAAATGAACTCCTGGAAATAATAATAGCAAGGACCAAAATGGTTTGTCAATCGTGATTTTAAAAGCTACATAATAATTATAACCAGGAATTAAGGCTTCCCAACTTTTTCGTCCAGCTTTTGTGAAACTTTTTGGCCATAGTGCAATGTAAGGATGCAAAAGAATCAATAAATAAAAATAAATAAAACTCATGATTTAAAATTTTAAAATGTCAGACATGGTATAAACCCCTTGTTTTTTATGAATAAATTCTGCCGCTATTACTGCACCTAGTGCAAAACCTTTGCGATTGTGGGCTTGATGTTCAATCGTTAATGTGTCAATTTCAGAAGTATAGGAAATTAAGTGCGTACCAGGAACGTTTTCCTCTCTGATAGCGCTTATTGGTAAATCACTTTTCTCCATATTTTTAGATTCACCTGTTAATTTCCAACTTAAATAAGCTGAATGATTAGAAATCAAATCTTTTGCTAAGGTTACTGCAGTTCCGCTTGGCGCATCAATTTTTTGTGTGTGATGTATTTCTGTTATAGAAGCTTCATATTCAGTCTGATCATTCATTAATCTCGCTAAATGCTTGTTCATTTCAAAAAATAAATTTACACCGATCGAAAAATTACTTGAATAAATTAAACTTGCCTCACGTTTATCAATATGATTTATAATTTCTGGCAAGTGTTCTTCCCAAGCTGTCGTTCCAACAACAATTGGAATTTGCCCATCCGCGCATAATTTGATATGCTTAAGAGCTAAATCAGGTTGTGAAAATTCTATTGCAACATCTGTAGTTCTCAATTGACTGCTTTCCAATGGATTTTGACTATTAAACTTTACAACAACACTGTGGCCTCTAGAAATAGCAATTTCTTCTATTGCTTTTCCCATTTTCCCATAACCGATTAGTGCAATATTCATTATAACAAAAATACGATTTTAAATTAATGAAAAGTTAGATTTAACCGAATTCCAGGAGAATTAAACGACATTAATGTAGCATCAAATTTTAAAGTAAGATCAGGACTAACATCAAATTTCAAAAAATGTGCTTCAACTCCTGCGTCTATTATTTGGATAAAATAAACAGCTGCAAGTCCAAGAATACTTAAATCTCGATTATTTAGATAGGAATTATAAAGTGCTAATACAGAATAATCATCGTATTGACTCCATTCTTGATTAAGTTGGACTCCGTTTTGTCGATTTGAATACTCATTCCGCAAACTTTTAGCTGTCATTTGATTTATTGCAAAACGATAACCCATAAATCCCAAGCCTGTGTATATAAGAGGAACTTTCCAAAAAGCATTTTTAAATTTCTTTTCGCTTTTAAAAGAAGTATAAATTTGTCCTCCACCTGGAATTATTGCAGAATAGAGCATTGCTTTTTTATAAGGATGGACAATTGAATCGTTTTCCTTTATTTTTTGACTATAAAAAAAAGGGAGGGAGAAAAAACTAAAAAAAACAACTAGTAATCTCATTAATCTTTAAATAATGCTATTAATCTTTGTAAATCTGCTTCTGAATTAAATTGAATAATTATTTTACCCTTTCCAAATTCTGACTTTTGAATCTTTATTTTAGAGCCTAAACGATCTGAGAGAAAATATTCTTGGGTGGAATCTTCTTTACTTAAGAAATTTATTTTTTGAGTGGTATTTTTTTTAATGGGTAGCTTTACCAAATTCTCAACATCTCTAACGGATAATTTTTCAGATATAATTTGATGAAAAGCAGTCATTTGCTCTTCTTTGTCATTTATTGAAACGAGTGCTCTAGCATGCCCCATTGAAACTAAGTTGTCTCTAACTGCGGATTGAATTTCAATAGGAAGTTTCAGTAAACGAACGTGATTTGCAATATTTGAACGGGACTTAGCAATTTTCTCACTCAATTGCTCTTGTGTGAAACTACACTCTTCTAGAAGTCGTTCATAAGAAACAGCAATTTCAATTGCATTTAAATTTTCCCTTTGAATATTTTCTACTAATGCCATTTCTAGCATTGCTTGGTCATTTGCGATTCGAATATAGCAGGGGACATCACGAATTCCAATTAGTTGTGAAGCACGAAAACGTCGTTCTCCAGAAATTAGTTGGTATTTGTCTCGCCCAAGTTTCCGAACAGTTAGTGGCTGAATTATACCGTATGTTTCAATTGATTTACATAATTCATTCAGTGCTTCTTTTTCAAAATGTGTTCTTGGATTGAATGGATTTGCTTCAATTTCCTCAATTAGAATCATTGCTATAGAGCTGCTTGGTACATTTGAAATAGAGGTGATGTCTGTATTAGAATTTTCTAATAAAGCACCTAAACCTCTCCCAAGTGCTGGTTGTTTAGTTGGTTTAGAGCTCATTGTTTAAATCAATAATTTTATCATCGTTACCAATTTTTGTTAAATTGTTTTTTTGCAAAATTTCTCTTGCAAAATTAAGGTAATTAATTGCTCCTTTAGATGATGCATCGTGCATTATTACAGATGTGCCATGGCTTGATGCTTCACTTAGAGTTGTATTTCTGTGAATTACAGTATCAAAGACAAGTTCTTGAAAATGAGTTTTCACTTCTTCGACTACTTGATTTGCTAGGCGCAAACGTGTATCATACATCGTTAACAGCATTCCTTCAATTTCCAAATCAGGATTCAAACGACCTTGAACAATTTTTATAGTATTTAATAATTTACTTAGGCCTTCCAATGCAAAATACTCACACTGAACAGGAATCATAATAGAATCTGCAGCAACTAATGCATTCACAGTAATCAAGCCCAAAGAAGGAGAACAATCTATCAAGATAAAATCGTATTCCTCTTTTATTTTTGTTAAAGCTTGTCGAAGTAAATATTCCCTGTTCGGTAGATTTATCATCTCTAATTCTGCTCCGACAAGATCAATGTGTGAGGGTAAAATATGTAAATTCGGATTCTCTGTTTCAATAATTAATTCTTTGACATCTACATTATTTACCAAGCAATCATATATATTTCTTGTTGTTTTAGGGTCATACCCCATTCCGGAGGTTGTGTTTGCTTGAGGGTCAGCATCCACAATAAGCGTTTTGTATTCTAATACACCAAGACAAGCCCCTAAATTAATAGTTGTTGTTGTCTTTCCCACGCCTCCTTTTTGATTCGCTATTGCGATAATTTTACCCATGAATTTCTATTGAAGTATAAAGGTAAGTTTTGTTGCGCATCTAAAAATTAAATATAGGAGGAACTTATTAACTGATTTGTATCAAAACTTGTTTATATCTATAAAATATAAAATTATTATTTTTAGTAAATTAAAAATTAAAAATTTCACTTTGTTTTTTTTGTAGTTTTGATAAAATGAAAATAATGAAAATAAATTTAGTCTTACTTTTGTTTTTCCCTTTATTCTTTTTCGCACAACAAAGTGCAGGTATATATACTATTTCTTTTCCTATTTCTCAAAAATTATTGCAAGCAACTAGAGTGCAGACAACCACAAACGGAGGGAGCTTAGGTTTTGTTAACAGTCCATGGAACTTAGGTTTTAATAATAATTTGATTCCCCCATTTGCGCCTTTTCTGCACGACTCTGTCCGACTAACACTTGAAAAGTTTGTAGGAGAAGTGCTTAGTTCAGAGACAGTCTGTATATATAGAATGAATAAAAAAAATGAAGTAGTATCGTCTTCAAGTTTTCCAGGAAGTATTAGAGGTTTGCCAAGAAACAATCTTAGAAATGCAATTAACTTTTATGAAAAAGATTTCTATGTAAGAGTAAAAGTTCGTTTTGGTGGCTATTCGCTTACTTCCCCGTCTCTATTTGGCTTTCAAAAAGGCCATATTCAACCTATCGTAAAAATTCGAATTAGAGCTTACAACGTTGAACGAAAGAAAATCTACAGCCGTAAAATTAGCTATTCCAATTTTCCAAAATTAAAGAATACTCAATTTACTGTTGGTTTTGGAACAAACACAAAAGTAATTCAACAAGAAATTCTAAGTTCAGATATGATTTTTTCTATGCTTAAAGAGACAATCAACGTATATAAAAAGAAATATCTTAATCAGGAGTAAAGACAATTAAATGAAGAAACTTCATCTTAAAATCGGAACATCTTCAAGAAATGAATTAGTTATTGAGGGTTCAGGGATTGATTCTCATCATTTAGAATTATTTTGTGATGAATATAAAAATGTTTTTATTACTGATCTTAAATCAATAAATGGCACTTTTGTTAATAATCAAGAGTTAAATGGGTTTAAATTATTGAAAGCTGGAGATGAGGTTCGCCTTGGTAAAACTCATATTTTTGATTGGGAAAAACTTGTATTGAATTCTGATTTTTTCGAAAAAAAGGAAGAGGTAGTTTATTTGTCTAAAACTGAAGAAGCATCAACACCTACTCATTCTAATAAAGAGATTGATTCTTCTAAAATAAATAGAGAGTTATTTTATATATATGGACTTATTATATTACTAATTATTTTAATGTTTTTTGTTTTGTAATAAATAAATTATGATGTAATTGTCTCAAAAATTAATTTACATCTAATTTTTATTACTTTTTCAATAAAATAATTCTATTTGCTTTTTAAAATTTGAGAAATTATTTGTAATATTGCATCCGCATTGTTGCTAATGCTATTAAAAAAAGAAGATGAACATAATTAGAGAAATACAAAAAGACTTAGTTACAGTAAAAGATTTACCTGTTTTTGGAGCAGGAGATACGATATCTGTTTCATATAAAATTATTGAAGGAGTAAAGGAGCGTATTCAGCAGTTTCAAGGAGTTGTTTTACAGCGAAGAGGAAATGGTGCTACTGAAACTTTTACAGTTCGAAAAATGTCAGGTAATATTGGCGTTGAGCGTATTTTCCCAATCACATCTCCTTTTCTTGATTCAATTTCAATCATTAAACGTGGAGCAGTTCGAAGAGCGCGTATTTTCTATTTTAGAGAACGCACTGGAAAGTCAGCTCGTATTCGTGAGAAAAAGAATTTTACAAAGGCTTAATAGCTAAACTTATTAATATTTAAAGGAAGCTTCGGTTTCCTTTTTTTTTGGAATTATTTATCGATCTCGAGAATTTCAAATTCAGTCCTACGATTTTTAGCGCGATTTTGTTCATTTGCATTTGGAACAGTGGGTTTCTTTTCGCCATAACCAATACTCTTTAACCTGCTTGCAGTAATTCCTTTATTTATCAAGTAATTTTTAACAGCATCAGCTCTATTTTGAGATAGAATAAGGTTTTTATCGTCTTCTCCTATATCGTCAGTATGCCCATTTATTGCAATTGATATTTTTGTATTCTGAAGTAAATAATTTGAAAAGCCCAGTAAAAGAGCAAGAGATTTTTTGTTTAATTCATAAGATTCAGTTTCAAAAAAAATATCAGAGAGATTGTAGGTTTTACCCTTAAGTAAGGTGTCCATTTTAAGACTTTCAGTTTGTATAGTAGCCTTTGAGTTGCTTTCCAATACCTCCTTCTCAATTACAAGTCCATTGTATGCAAAACCCTCTTTATTTACACTAATTGTAATATCTTCTTTCTTAGAAACTTCAATTACAGCAGTATATTTACCATCGTCTCCGTTAACTTGAAAGGTATTACTCGTCCCAGATTCATTGTAGCTAATTGTAACAGTAGCATTCTTGATGCCATTGCCATTTTCGTCTACTAATTGCCCTTTCACCAGAATAATTTCCTGGGGGCGTGCTTCCTGGTATAAGTCAAATCCATAAATATTCCAATCTCCTTCATTACTACTTGAAAAATAGGCAGTTCTTCCATCTGTAGAAATAAAAAGCCCCAATTCATCATTTTCTGAATTTATTGGGAATCCAATATTTTTAGCTTCTGACCAATTATCTCCCTCTTTTCTGATATAGAAAATATCCAAGCCACCAAGCCCTTTTCTTTCATTTGAGTTTGAAGAAACAAAATACAGTGTTTTACCATCTTGGTGAAAGAATGGGCTTTTATCTTTCCCATCCGTATTGATAATATCAAATGGTTTAGCGATACCCCAGCTTCCGTCAAGTTGTCTTTCAGAACGATAAATATCATTGTCTCTTGAACCTTTACGAGCGCTCGTGAAAAAGAGCTCTTTTCCATCTGCAGAAAGTGAAGGTTGCGCTTCCCAGCCATCACTTGTATTAATATTTGGCCCTAAACTTTGCAATTTTGACCAATTAAAATCATTCCCACCTTTTCCAGTTCGTTTAAATATTGTAGAATATAAATCACAGTTTAGATAGTCTTTGTTATAAACCCTTTCATTTTTACAAGCACAAATTATCATTTCCTTGTTATCAAGAGATAGGGTAGCGGACCCATAATTTTTAAAGGAACCGTCGTTAAATGGTCTGTCTAATGGATTTCCAATATTAAAAGCATCAATCTGGTTATTGAATATTGAAATAGTAAATTCTTCTTGTATATTTTTGTCGATATCACCTAAGTTTGCACGATCTACTTTTCGAGTAAAAAATAATAGTTCATTATCGGGAGAAATCATTGGGAAATACTCGTCTAAATCTGAACTAACATTTTTTATTTTTACAGGTAAGAAAGGGACGGGAGAACTAATAAGTTTATCTTCAAATTCAAGTGTTTCAATATAATCACTTATTTCTTTTTTTTTCTTAGTAAAATCCTTCGGAATAGAAGATGAATTAGTTTCTTGAAATTCAATAAATCTCTTGAAGTAGCTGATTCCATTTTTTAAATCTCCATCATTTATTAACGATGAACCAATCTCATAATAACATTCTGCATGATACTGGGGACATTTATTGATCGTAAAGTTATAATAAAGAAGTGCTATTTTTTTTAGCTCTTTACTTTTTTGATATGTTTGCTCGTTTTTTGATTTTATTTCACTTTCGCGCATTGTCAAGCGAGCATATGTAAAATAAGTCTCAGCATAATTCGGGTATTTTGAAATAAGTGACTTAAATTTTACAGCCTGTTTCTCATATGTTTCCTCTGCTATTGCTTTTGAAAGTAATTTTTTGTGTTTTAATTCATTAGATACACAGGGGTCTTTTTGCCCTGAGGATAGGAATGAAAAACTTAGAAAAAAACAAACAATAAATTTTAACATTCGAATTCAAATAAGACAACTACGTATAGTGAAAACAAGCTAAAAGGTTACATTTATAAACTAGTTCAAACTTTTTAAATTGCTACAAAATTCATCTATATCTCCAAAAGAAAGATCTAAGTGAGTAACCATTCTTAACATTCCTGGTCCAAAAGCCATAATTAAGCAATTTTTATTTTTAAGTTTTTCAATGAATTCATCTCGTTTTGATTGATCTTTTAAGATTGCCACAACTATATTCGTTTGAACTGGTACAACTGATTCAACCCAAGAACATTGTTTTAGTTCTAGTTCTATAATTTTAGCCTTTTGATGATCTTCTTTTAGTCTTTCTATGTTGTTCTTAAGTGCGAAAAGTCCACCTGCAGCAATAATTCCAGCTTGTCGCATTCCTCCACCAAAGACTTTCCGAACTCTTCTTGCTTTGTGAATAAATTCCTTTGATCCAAGCAAAAGAGAACCAACTGGTGCACCTAAACCTTTTGATAAACAAATTGAAATTGAATCAAAGTTAGCTGAATAATTTTTATAGTCGATTCTAGTTTCTACTAGTGAATTAAACAAACGTGCTCCATCTAAGTGCAGGGGTAAATTATTTTTGAGGCAAAAAGCTCTAATTTTAATAATTTCATCAAAATCATAAATTGAACCTCCACCGCGATTTGCTGTATCTTCAAGAGAAATTAATTGTGTTAAGGGATAATGTACATCCATTTTAGGATTAATCCATTTTTCAATTTCTTCAAGCGTAAGTCTTCCTCTATTTCCATCTAATAAACGAACTGAGGCTCCTGAATTCCTTGCAATTCCTCCACCTTCATATTTATAAATATGACTTTCTTTGTGACAAATTACTTCACTTCCCGGTTGAACATGAACATTAATAGCAATTTGATTTGTTTGTGTTCCAGAACTACAAAACAAGCTATCTTCCATTCCAAAAAGATTGGCTGCATAGCTTTGCAATTCGTTAATTGAAGGATCTTCACCAAAAACATCGTCTCCAACATGCGCTTCAAACATAGCTTCCAGCATTTCTTTGCTTGGTTTTGTAACTGTATCGCTCCTTAAGTCAATCATCTTGTTTATTTTTGTAAAAATACTATTTTCGTGTTAGACTTACTGCCTTATTTTATACTTGCATTTGTCGCAATGCTTGCATCATTTGCTACTTTCTTTTCAGGATTTGGATTGGGCACTCTTTTATTACCAGTTTTCGCACTTTTTTTTGATATAGAAATTGCAATTTTAGCTACAGCATTAGTTCATTTTTCAGCTGGAATTTTTAAGTTTTTGCTAACAATGAGGTCAATTAACGTTTCAATTTTAATCCGTTTTGGAATCACAGCAGTTGTTGGAGCTTATGTTGGTTCTTTTTTGGTTAGTAAGTTAAGTCATGATCTAATTATTTATAATTATGAATTTTCAAATTTCAACTTAAAGGTTCAGCTAATTAACTTTATCATTGGGGTTTTAATGATTCTATTTGCATTTATTGAATTACTACCAAGGTTAAAAGCTATAACATTCCATAAAAAATACTTGCCTTTAGGAGGTTTTATAAGTGGCTTTTTTGGTGGTTTTTCTGGACATCAAGGAGCACTTCGTTCTGCGTTTTTGTCCAAGACTAAGATTGAGAATCATGTTTTTATTGCAACTTCTGTTTCAATCGCTTTACTAATAGATATTGTTCGAGTAAATAGTTATTTTCAAAATTCGAATTTAGAAAAACTTCCAAGGATGATGATTGTTGTTGGTGTTTTTTTTGCTCTTGCAGGTACGTTTTTTGGTAAACATTATTTTGATAAAAAGCAAAATATAAATATTCGATTGGTTGTATCAGTCTTCTTGTTTTTAATTGGAGTAGCAATGATTTTAGGTTTTATCTAAGCATCAATTCTTTTTATTTTTTTCAGGTTTTTTAATTATTACTTTTTTGACACCATATTCATCGAATGAAAATTCTTCTATTTTTATTCCTTTTTTATCAAACACACAAACATACTTTGTTTTTCCGTCAGGAAAATTTTTAAAATGGGTGCCAATTGGCATATTGTTTTTATAAAATTCTTGAGCCATTACTATACCTTTTTCATCAATTATTTTAAATTCTCCATTTTTTAATCCTTCGTTCCAGTTTTCAAGATTTGCTTCTAGTCCTGAGTTATGGTAATAATGCCAAACGCCGTTTTTTTTTCCATTTTTAAATGAAATTTCCATTTCAATTTTTCCATCTGGATTGTATATTTTTTGGATTCCATCTTGTAAACCGTTTTTATATTCAATAATTCTATATACCATATTATTTGGATGGAATTCTTTCTTAATACCATCAAATTTATTGTTTTTAAAAGTTGTGTAAATTATCGTATCATTTGCTGAATTATTTTCAAATTCAATACTTCTTCCATTTCTAATTCCATCTTTAAAAAATTCTGATTGCGCTTTGTTATTTGTGCTATCATAGTAAAAAGTAATTTCTCCATTAAGTTTACCGGTGATATAGTACATTTTAGATTGAATACATCCAGATTCATAGTATTCTAATCCAAGACTATCTTGTTTTCCATTTAAAATGGATATTTGTGACTTTATTTGTCCGTTTCGATAACATGAAATACAATTTCCTGAATAAAGTAGTGTGTTGTCTCTCTTTGAATAATAGGTATCAGTATCTTCGTCAAATGAAACTAGGTTGTTGCAATTAGCAATTTTGCGATTATCGCAAAGTCTTTTTTCTTGATAGCATGGTTTTGTTTGTGAGAAGGAAAACAGCTTTATTGAAATCAAAATCAATATCATTAATATTTTCATAAATAAGTTGTTTTTTTTGTATATTATTTAATCTAACTCTTCGTAGATAGAATTGTTACTAATATATTCTGAAACAATTTCCTTCATTTTTTTTACTATTTTTTGATTGTCTTGAAGTGGGATTAGTGTTATTAGTTCTTCAATATTAATTATTTGTTGAGATGAAGTAAGTCTATTTTTTGCAATCAGAATTTTAGAATGATGCGTTGGAAGCGTATTTTCTTCATTAGCTAGTAATTCTTCATATAATTTTTCACCTGGTCTTAAGCCTATAATCTTAATATAGATATCTAAACCTAATTCAAGTCCACTCAGGGCAATCATTTTTTTTGCGAGCTCAATTATTTTTACGCTTTCACCCATTTCAAAAATAAATATTTCTCCACCTTTTCCCATTGCCCCAGCTTCTAAAACCAATTGACATGCTTCGGATATAGTCATGAAGTAACGTGTGATTCGTTCATCTGTTATTGTAATTGGTCCACCTTTTTCTATTTGTTTTTGAAAAAGAGGAATTACAGATCCATTAGATCCAAGGACATTTCCGAATCTGGTGGTAATATAGTTTGTTTCAGATGCTTTGTTTTTATTTTCTACATACATTTCGGCAATACGTTTTGATGCTCCCATTACATTCGTTGGATTTACAGCTTTGTCTGTTGAGATCATCACAAATTTTTCGACTTTGAAGTTATCAGAAAGATCTGCAATAATTTTTGTACCTAGAATATTTGTTGAAACAGACTCGCAAGGATTCATTTCCATCATTGGAACATGTTTGTATGCTGCAGCATGAAATACAAGTTGAGGTTTAAAGGTTTTAAAAAGATTATGCATGCGTATTTCATTGCACACATCTCCAATTACAAGTTCGAATTTCAGTTCAGGAAAATTATTTATTAAAGTAAATTGTAGATCAAATAAAGGAGATTCTGCTTGATCAAGCAAAATAAGTAACTTGGGATTGAATAAAGCAATTTGTTCAGCAATACCACTTCCAATTGAACCTGCGGCGCCTGTTATTAATATGATTTTTTGTTGCAATTCCTTTTCAATTTTATCTTTTTCTAATAATATTGAATTCCTTCCTAGTAGGTCCTCAATTTTAATTTTTACCAATTGTTTTGTGCTAAATTCTCCATTTATCCAACTTTTAGGATTTGGAACTTTTTGAATTTTAACATTTAGATTTAAACAGGTGTCAATAATTTTTTTTTGATTGTTTAGATTTGGATTTTGAATTGCGATTATCACTGTTTTAACGAGAAATTCAGAATGTAAATTTGATAATTCTGAAGATGCAAAAACCTGGATTCCCTCAATTCTTGTCCCTGCTAATTTGAGATTATCATCAATAAAACCTATTATTTTTTGATTGTTTCTCGGGTCGTTTTCAATCGTTTTTTTTGTGATTAGAGCGGAAATCCCAGCGCCATAAATAAGTATGTTTTCAATCTCATCTTTATTTTTAATTGTTTCGAGATAGAATAATTTTACAAGGAATCGACTTCCAACTAAGAGCATTAAACTTGAAATATATTCAACAATTAATACAGACATTGGGAATAAAAATGCTCTGTCGAAGTACTTAAATCGAATTACACCAAAGATTAAGAATAGTAAGGAACAACTAGTTAGGGCATAGAAAATTCTTTTTAAATCTTCAGTTGATGTGTGTCTAACTAGTCCTTTATGTATTTTAAAAAGATAGAAGATGATAAATTTTCCACCAAAAAAGATAATAAGAGATTTTGATAAAACAGCCCACGCATTTCTAATAACATCAGGATCTGCTTTTAAATCAAAGCGAATTAGGTAAGCGAGCATCAAGGCAACGAATGAAATACTCAGGTCTAATACTATAATTACCCATCGTGGAGTTCTAGCACGAAATTCTAATATTTTTAACACGTTGGAATATTATTACTATAAATAAAAGGCGTCTTTATCTTTTGACACATGTAAATTTCTCCCTCAAATTTAATAAAAATAGACTAATTCGATTGAAAATATTTTGACTAGTGTTATCTTGTCTTTTCAAGCTTTCTATTAATTTACCTAACTTTGCAAATGTCTTTCTTAAATAAATCAATGATTCGTTATAAAACTGCTGCAGAAATTGTAATCATGCGGGAGGCAGCACAAATTGTAAGTCGCACGCTAGGTTTGGTTGCCAAGTTTATGAAGCCAGGAACAACGCCTCGAGAATTGGATAAAATGGCTGAAGCATACATTCGCTCTCAAGATGCAATTCCAGGATTTCTAGGCTTATATGGTTGTCCCAGTACTTTACTAATATCAATTAACGAACAAGTTGTTCATGGTTTGCCAACCGATATTCCCTTTAAAGATGGGGATATCGTTTCTGTTGATTGCGGATCGCTGTATAAAGGTTATTACGGTGATCATGCTTATACTTTTGAAATTGGAGAAGTTTCAGAAGATGTAAAGAAATTATTGCAGGTTACAAAAGAATGCTTGTATTTGGGAATAGAACAATGCACCACATCCAATCGAATTGAAGATATTGGTTGGGCAATTCAAACTCATGCAGAGAAACATTCTTATGGTGTTGTGCGTGATTTAGTGGGACATGGATTAGGAAAACAACTTCACGAGGAGCCTCAAGTTCCAAACTATGGTAGAAGAGGTCGCGGAAAGCAAATTCAGAATGGTTTAACAATTGCAATTGAGCCAATGATCAACATGGGGACAGAAAAAGTTAAAACCTTAGATGACAAGTGGACTATCGTAACGGCAGACGGTATGCCAAGTGCACATTTTGAACACAATATCGCGGTTGTAGATGGAGAACCTGTTATTCTCTCTACTTTTGATTATATCTATGAAGTTTTAGGAAAGTAGATGTCACGGGAAAAAAGAACGGTTTTTATTGTAATCTTAACCCTTTTCGTTTATGCACTTACTCAATTTTTAGAGTCTGGAGTATTTCTTTTTCCCTTTCCTCTTTTTGATGCCATTCTTCTGCTTATTTCTTTTCAATTTATATACTGGAATAGAAAAATCATATTTGAAAAAAAGAATCTGTATTTCCTTTTCTATTTATCACTATTGATTTTTAAAGTTATTTCTAGTCAATTCTTCTTGGCATTGATCTATAAGGACCAAGATTTAGAGCAACTTAACTCAGGGATTTTCCTAGATGTTATATTGATATTTAGTACTTTTTTCTTGGCTTTATTTTTTATTCTATGGAAATTTAAACAAGATAAAACAGTGAGTTGGGTATTTACACTAATTTTTATTGCACTAAGTTTTTCTGTTTTCTTTGAAAGCACAAGTCTTTTATCATTTTTTACAATGCCTGTATTCGCTTGTTATTTATTTTTTAAGAAAGTGCAAACTGAGTTTACATACTTGTTCTTTCTTCATGCTTTTCTCAGCATTATGGCTTTAACAATGGTTTTACAATTAAACTAGCGGCTAATTACGCGAATCAATCCTTTGATTTTATCTCTTTTAGCCCTCAATTCATCTATGTTCTTTCCAGTGATAGTAATATGCCCCATTTTTCGGAAAGGCTTGCTGATTTCTTTTCCGTAGAGATGAGGAAAAACGCCGGGAATCGACAAAAGATTTTCTAAGCCATCGTAAATAACAGGTCCATTGAATTCTTTTTCGCCTACAAGATTTATCATTGCTCCAGCTTGAATTAAGGATGTATCGCCAAGTGGTAGATTTAAAATAGCTCGAAGATGTTGAGAGAATTGGGAAGTTGTACAACATTCAATTGTGTGGTGACCGCTGTTGTGAGGTCTTGGTGCAATTTCATTTACAAGTAATTCATTTGATTTTGTAAGGAAAAGTTCAACTGCTAACAAGCCAACCATGTTGAGTTTTTCTATAAGTTGGCTAGCAATTTCTTTTGCTTTTAGCTCAATTTCAGGACTTACTTCCGCTGGCGAAAACAAGAATTCAACAAGATTTGCTTCTGGATTAAATTCACATTCAACTAGTGGAAAAGTTTTAATTTCTCCTTTTTCATTCCGGGCTACCAGAACAGATAATTCTTTTTGGAAGTCGATTTTTTCTTCAATAACAGAAGGTGCGTCAAATGATTGCTCAGCTTCAGATAAATTGGATATAATTTTTACTCCTTTCCCATCATAACCACCTGTTCGAAGTTTATGAACGAAGGGAAAATCGGTTTTTAAAAGTAATTCAGCTTTGGATGGAATTAGTTCAAAGGCTGCTGTAGGAATATTGTTTTTTAGGTAAAATTCTTTTTGTAAACCCTTGTCTTGTATTAATTTAAGTGCATTTGGTTGAGGAAATACTTTAACTCCTTTTTTTTCTAATTCTATAAGTGCTTCAACGTTTACATTTTCAATTTCAACAGTAATTAGATGTTTTTCACTTCCGAAATTAAGAACTGTATTAAAATCTGTTAGACTTCCACACGAAAAAGAATGTGCAATTTCTGAACAGGGTGCATTTGGATCCGGATCAAGGCAATGTATATGAATATTCAAATCGTTTGCTGCTTGTATGAGCATTCTTCCGAGTTGTCCTCCACCAAGAACTCCTAAGCGCAAATCTTTACCATACCATTTTGAAATCATGCAACAAAGATAAGGGAAGTGAACTTCTTACAAAGGAAACTACTAAAATTTTACATTTCCGGCTTTAAATTGTAAATTTGTAAAATCAAAATGCAATTAGATCGCCAAATTCACGATAAGGTTTTTTGTCCTTTTATTTCTAAGGATGAAATAGCATACAAGGTTAAAAATCTGTCTTCCGAAATTCAGAAAGATTATCTTGGAGAAGAAATCTTATTTATCGCTATTTTGAATGGTGCTTTTATGTTTGCCTCTGATTTATTAAAGGAAATCCCTGGTAATAT